>NZ_JAFMOZ010000143.1:0-207910 GCF_019049615.1 Rahnella sp. BCC 1045
GGATAATTTTTCTCCGGTTCTTTTTGTGTGTTTTATTTCACTTGGTTTCTACATTAATTTAACATTAATTAAACCTATTGCCGGGATTATGGACGGCCATAAATATTTGAAAATGTATCACCCCTTGTTTTTCATCACTATAGAAAAAAATCTATACGCAACATATTGTTGCCCACTGTAAATTGTCACGATCCGTGACATGTGTGACTGCGTTAACATAAAGTGTCAACAGCGCTTTGACACTTGTTTAAGCGTGTTTACAGTCCTGCAACCTTCCCGTAAAATGCCCGCACACCTGAAGCGACAATAGAGCCCTAGTTATTGAGGTCGTTAGATGAGACTTAAGAAATACAATAAAAGTATTGGGATGTTGTCCTTATTTGCCTCCGCGTTAATGTTGAGCGGTTGCAATACGGCATTGATGGATCCCAAGGGAGCAATTGGACTTGAGCAGAGAACGCTGATTTTAACAGCGATTGGTTTAATGCTGATCGTCGTTATACCAGTTATTATCATGGCGTTTGCCTTTGCGTGGAAGTATCGTGCTTCCAACACAAAAGCAAAATACAGTCCTGATTGGTCCCACTCCAACAAAATTGAAGCCGTCGTCTGGACAGTTCCAATTATAATCATTGCCATTCTGGCAACGATTACCTGGAAAACCACCCACTCGCTTGATCCGTTCAAGCCTATCGTGACTGACGAAAAACCGATGACGGTTGAAGTCGTTTCTCTGGACTGGAAATGGTTGTTCATTTATCCGGAACAGGGCATCGCTACCGTTAATGAGCTCGTCATTCCTAAAGATGTGCCGGTTCAGTTCAAAGTCACTTCTGACTCTGTGATGAACTCGTTCTTTATTCCTCAGTTAGGCGGGCAGATTTATGCGATGGCCGGTATGCAGACTCAGTTGCACTTGATTGCAAATGAGGCGGGTACCTATAAGGGCATCTCAGCAAGCTTCAGCGGCCGCGGCTTCTCTGGCATGAAGTTCAACACAATTGCGACTCCAACCCGTGCCGATTTCGACACCTGGGTAGCAAAAGTGAAAAGCGCACCGAACCAGCTGGCAACCACTGATGACTTCAACAAACTGGCTGCACAGAGTATCGACAACCCGGTCGAATACTTCTCTGTAGCAAAACCTGGTTTGTTCAAAGAAATCATTGGCAAATACTCCATGCATGACATGAAGGCAGCGCCAGAAGGTCATACCATGCCAATGCCAGCCGGCAGTGACATGAAAGGCATGGATATGGGTGGACAGTCTCACGCAGCCGGAGCCGAGGAATAAACGATGTTCGGAAAATTAACGCTTGATTCGGTTCCGTATCATGAACCGATTATCATGGTCACAGTTGCCGCGATTATCATTGGTGGCCTGGCAGTTCTTGCCGGCATCACCTATTTCGGTAAGTGGAAGTATCTGTGGACCGAGTGGCTGACGTCTGTCGACCACAAAAAATTAGGTATCATGTACATCATTCTGGCCTTCGTCATGCTGCTGCGTGGCTTTGCCGATGCGATCATGATGCGTAGCCAGCAGGTTCTTGCTTCTGCAGGTGAACCGGGCTTCCTGCCGCCTCATCACTATGACCAAATCTTTACCGCGCACGGCGTTATCATGATCTTCTTCATGGCGATGCCTTTCGTAATCGGTCTGATGAACGTGGTGGTTCCTTTGCAAATCGGTGCGCGCGACGTTGCGTTCCCGTTCCTGAACAACGTGAGCTTCTGGTTCACCGCCGCGGCTGTGGTGCTTATCAACATCTCTCTGGGTGTTGGCGAGTTCGCACAGACCGGCTGGCTGGCTTATCCGCCACTGTCAGGTAAGGAATACAGTCCGGGAGTCGGGGTAGATTACTGGATCTGGAGTCTCCAGATATCCGGTGTCGGGACCTTGCTGACCGGTGTTAACTTCTTTGCGACCATCCTGAAGATGCGCGCACCAGGCATGCCGCTGATGAAAATGCCGGTATTTACCTGGGCCGCACTGTGCACCAACGTGTTGATTATCGTGTCCTTCCCGATTCTGACCGTGACTGTTGCACTGCTGACATTAGACCGTTATCTGGGCACCCATTTCTTCACGAATGATATGGGCGGCAACATGATGATGTACATCAACCTGATTTGGGCCTGGGGCCATCCGGAAGTGTACATTTTGGTTCTGCCAGTATTTGGTGTGTTCTCGGAAGTTACTGCAACTTTCTCCAAAAAACGTCTGTTCGGTTACACCTCGCTGGTATGGGCAACCATCGCCATCACCGTGTTGTCGTTCATCGTTTGGCTGCACCACTTCTTTACCATGGGTTCAGGCGCCAACGTCAATGCCTTCTTCGGCATCATGACGATGATCATTTCTATCCCGACTGGGGTAAAAATCTTCAACTGGCTGTTCACCATGTATCAGGGCCGTATCACGCTTAACGCGGCGATGCTGTGGACCGTGGGCTTCATCATCACCTTCTCCGTTGGTGGTATGACTGGCGTTCTGCTGGCGGTTCCGGGTGCTGACTTCGTGCTGCACAACAGTCTGTTCCTGATTGCCCACTTCCATAACGTTATCATCGGTGGTGTGGTCTTCGGTTGCTTCGCTGGTCTGACTTACTGGTTCCCTAAATCCTTCGGCTTCACGCTGAACGAAAAATGGGGTGTGCGTTCATTCTGGTTCTGGATCATCGGTTTCTTCGTTGCGTTCATGCCTCTGTATGCACTGGGCTTCATGGGGATGACCCGTCGCGTCAGCCAGAATATCGATCCTGAGTTCCACCCGCTGCTGGTTGTTGCAGCATGTGGTGCTGCACTGATTGCTATCGGTATCCTCTGCCAGCTGATCATGATCTTCGTCTCTGTTCGCGACCGCGACCAGAACCGTGATCTGACCGGTGACCCGTGGGGCGCACGTACTCTGGAGTGGTCAACCTCTTCTCCTCCTCCGTTCTACAACTTCGCTATCGTGCCGCAAATTCACGACCGTGATGAGTTCTGGGACATGAAAGAGAAAGGTACCGCTTACAAGCAGCCTGCTAAATATGAACCGATTCATATGCCACGTAACAGCGGCGCCGGTTTCATCATCGCTATGCTGAGCCTGGTTTGTGGTTTCGCATTAATCTGGGATATCTGGTGGCTGGCAGCAGTGAGCTTCATTGCCCTGGCTGCGACCTGGATTGCGAAAAGCTTCGACGAAGATGTTGATTACTACGTGCCAGTTGAAGAAGTGGAACGTATTGAAAACCAGCATTTTGAACAAATCCGTAAAGCAGGTGTGAAACATGGCAACTGATACTCTGACTCACCACGATGAAGCCCATGCTGAGCATGGGCACCACGACGCAGGTGCAACCAAAGTCTTCGGCTTCTGGATCTACCTGATGAGTGACTGCATCCTGTTTGCGAGCCTGTTCGCAACGTATGCAGTACTGGTAAACGGGACCGCTGGCGGTCCCACTGGTAAAGACATTTTTGAACTGCCGTTCGTGCTGGTAGAAACCTTCTGCCTGCTGTTCAGTAGTATCACTTACGGCTTTGCCATGCTGGCCATGAACAAGGGTAACAAAGCAGGCGTTAACGGCTGGTTGTTCCTGACATTCCTGTTCGGTTTAGGCTTCATCGGGATGGAACTCTATGAATTCCATCACCTGATTGCTGAAGGCTATGGCCCGCAGCGCAGTGGTTTCTTGTCTGGCTTCTTTGCACTGGTCGCCACCCACGGTCTGCACGTGACCTGTGGCCTGATTTGGATCCTGACCATGATGGTTCAGGTTTCACGTCGCGGTCTGACTGAAGTTAACAAAACCCGTCTGATGTGTCTGAGCCTGTTCTGGCACTTCCTGGACGTAGTGTGGATCTGCGTGTTTACCGTTGTTTATCTGATGGGAGCGATGTAATGAGTCATTCTGCTACTTCCCATGGTGGCGCAAGCCACGGCAGCCTGAAGTCATATGCGATTGGCTTCATCTTGTCGGTTATCCTGACGGTGATCCCGTTTGCCATGGTCATGACCGACACGGCATCACATTCACTGATCCTGGGTACCGTGGTTGCGTCCGCAATCATCCAGATCGTTGTCCATCTGGTGTTCTTCCTGCACATGAATACGTCGTCGGAAGAGCGCTGGAACCTGGTGGCACTTCTGTTCACCGCTGTGATTATCTTTATCGTCGTTGTGGGCTCATTGTGGATTATGTATAACCTCAACCTCAATATGATGGTCAGTTAAAGAGCCGAGCTGCACGTGATGATTAAGCAATACCTGCAAGTAACGAAACCAGGAATTATTTTCGGCAACTTAATTTCTGTCATCGGGGGATTCCTCCTTGCTGCCAAAGGCAGCATCGACTTCCCACTCTTTCTCGCCACTTTGGTGGGTGTTTCGCTGGTTGTCGCATCGGGTTGTGTATTTAACAACTTTATCGACCGCGACATCGACCGGATCATGGAAAGAACGAAGAACCGGGTCCTGGTGAAAGGGCTTATTCCGCCGAAAACAAGCCTGGTTTACGCGACCATTCTGGGTATTGCGGGCTTTGCGTTGTTGTATATCGGAGCAAATCCGCTGGCGATGTGGCTGGCAGTGATGGGCTTTGTGGTTTATGTCGGCGTTTACAGCCTGTACATGAAACGCAACTCGGTATACGGCACGTTGATCGGCAGCTTGTCTGGCGCAGCGCCACCGGTTATCGGTTACTGCGCCGTTTCAGGCCAGTTCGATACCGGTGCCCTGATCCTGCTTCTGATCTTCAGCCTGTGGCAGATGCCGCATTCGTACGCGATTGCCATCTTCCGCTTCAAAGATTATCAGGCAGCAGGCATCCCGGTACTGCCAGTGGTGAAAGGCATCTCTGTCGCCAAACATCATATTATCGTCTACATTCTGGCGTTTATGATTGCGACGCTGATGCTGACCCTGAGCGGTTACGCAGGGTATAAATACCTGGTCGTTGCCGCCGCTGTCAGTATCTGGTGGCTGGGCATGGCACTGAAGGGTTACAAAACGGAAAACGACGTGGTGTGGGCGAGAAAACTGTTTGGTTTTTCCATCATCACTATCATGTCGCTGAGCTTCATGATGTCCGTGGATTTTAATTCTGCGCCAACATCGTTGCTGACCTACGTTTGGTAACACACAATTTCAGTGTAACGCTCTGAAATCATAGCGAAAGGCCAGTAGCAATACTGGCCTTTTCTTTTGCTTTGAGCATCAGGCAAATCCCGTAATATCTGCTAAAGATCCATCGTTTTACCCAGGCCGGCTTAATCATTAAAATGTCGGATTGTTATTTTGAGGTAGTAATGTGAACGATAACCAGATGACCCCGCAGGAAAGTCGGGCTACATGGGGACTAGGGACAGTATTTTCTTTGCGCATGCTTGGCATGTTCATGGTTCTGCCAGTACTGACCACTTATGGCATGAAACTCTCCGGCGCCAGCGAAGCACTGATCGGCATCGCCATAGGCATTTACGGACTGGCACAGGCCGTTTTCCAGATCCCGTTTGGACTGCTTTCTGACCGCGTGGGCCGCAAACCCCTGATCGTCTTTGGTCTGGTCATCTTCTGCATCGGCAGCATTGTGGCTGCTTCAACCGAATCTATCTGGGGCGTGATCATTGGTCGTGCCCTGCAAGGCTCCGGCGCGATTGCCGCCGCCGTCATGGCCCTGCTGTCTGACCTGACCCGCGAACAGAACCGCACCAAAGCAATGGCGTTTATCGGCATCAGCTTCGGCATTACCTTTGCAATTGCGATGGTCCTCGGCCCGATTATCACGCACGCGTGGGGCTTACACGCCCTGTTCTGGGCCATCGCAGTACTGACTATTCTCGGCATCATTATTACCGTTGCCGTGGTGCCCTCCCCTGCCACGCACATTCTTAATCGTGAATCGAGCATGGTGAAAGGCAGCTTCGGTAAAGTGCTGAGCAACGCCAAATTGCTGAAACTCAATTTCGGAATTTTGTGTCTGCATATCCTGCTGATGTCGAGTTTTGTGGTGTTACCGCAAGTGATGGAACACGCAGGTTTCCCGCCAAGCGAACACTGGCGCGTTTACCTGATCACCATGCTTACGTCTTTCGTTGCCGTCATTCCGGTCATTATCTACGCCGAGAAAAAACGCCACATGAAACAGGTATTCATGGGCTGTGTCGCAGTACTGTTGCTGGCGGAAATCGTGCTGTGGTCGGCGGGTCTGCATTTATGGGCCGTGATTGCCGGTATCCAGCTGTTCTTCCTGGCGTTTAACGTCATGGAAGCTATTCTGCCCTCGCTTATCAGCAAAGAATCTCCGGCAGGATACAAAGGCACCGCGATGGGCTTGTATTCCACCAGCCAGTTTATCGGCGTGGCGATCGGCGGCAGCTTAGGCGGTTACGTATACGGAAACTCAGGTGCTGGCGCGGTGTTCCTGGTTTGCGCAGCGATCGCCATTGTCTGGTTGCTGGTCAGTTCTACTATGACCGAACCGCCGTACGTCAGCAGCCTGCGCATTACGCTGTCTGAACTGGCGGTAAAAGATTCCGCCCTTCAGGCGCGCATTCTGGCCCAGCCGGGCGTGGCAGAAGCGGTAGTCGTACCGGAAGAATTCAGTGCTTACGTGAAGGTCGATACCAAACAGACCAACCGCCAGGCTCTCGAACAACTGGTCAGCGCTGCCTGACGCCCTCTGACGTTAATAAATGCTGTGCCTGCAAACTGGCACAGCGTTTCAATTTTATCCCCACCGCGTGACTCTCCTCACTTAAAAAAACCCAGTAATCATTATCCTCAAGAATTCCTTAACAAAATTTTGTCAGTGATGACGGCTTTCGGGCCTATTGAGGATCTCATGAAAACATATGCTCTCGTTGGCACCGGTGGTCGCTCAGGTTTGTACATTGAAGCGATCACCGGCAAATACCGCCACAACGCAAAATTTGTGGCCTTCTGCGATACAAACCAGACGCGAATGGATTATGCAAACCGCCAGCTTGAGCAGAGTGGCATCGCCCGTGTATCAACATGGAAAGCTGCCGATTTCTCTGCAATGCTCGACGAAACTAAACCGGAGATCGTGATTGTCACCAGCATGGATCGCACCCACGACGACTACATCGTCCGCGCCCTGCACGCCGGTTGTGACGTCATCACTGAAAAGCCAATGACCATTGATGAACAGCGCGCGCTGCGCATTCTGGATGCTGTCGATGCCACGGGCTATCAGGTTCGCGTCGCGTTCAATTACCGCTACGCCCCGCATCACAGCAAAATCCGCGAACTACTCCAGCATGAAACCATCGGCGAAGTGCTTTCTGTGCACTTTGAATGGCTGCTCAATACCGAACACGGCGCAGATTATTTCCGTCGCTGGCACCGTGAAAAACGCAATTCCGGCGGCCTGCTGGTGCATAAATCCACCCACCACTTCGACCTGATGAACTTCTGGCTGAACAGCACACCGGAAAAAGTGTATGCCCAAGGTGATTTGCGTTTTTACGGAAAAGAGAATGCCGAGAAGCGCGGCGTGACTCAATTTTATCCGCGTGCACATGGCTATCCGCAGGCGCAGAACGATCCGTTTGCTCTGCACATGGAAGATAATGCGCAGCTCAAAGCGCTGTACCTGGATGCCGAGCATGAGGATAACTATTTCCGCGACCAGAGCGTATTCAGCGACGGCATTAATATTGAAGATACGCTATCGGTGCTGGTGAAATACCACAACAAAGTGCAGCTGACTTATTCGCTGAATGCGTATCTGCCGTGGGAAGGACTGAACGTGGTGTTCAACGGCACCAAAGGCCGCATTGAAATGAAAATCGTCGAAATGTCTTACGTGAATGCCGGTGGTAAACGTGAGAATGAAGGCAGTATCGAAACAGCAGAAATCACGGTTTACCCGTTATTTGCACAACCGTGGAAAGCCCAATTCCAGCTGGGAGAAGGCGGTCATGGCGGCGGCGATAATGCCATGCTGGAAGACCTGTTCGGCGAGCGCAAAGATGATCCGTTAAAACGCGCGGCCGATCATCGGGCCGGAGCGATGTCGATCCTGACCGGGGTCGCCGGAAATCTTTCAATGCAGCACGATAAACCGATCTACTTTAAAGACTTCGAACTGGTGAAAAGGCTACGCCAGCCGAAGTGACCACCATAAAAAAGGGACGCACAGCGTCCCTTTAATATTCCCGCCAGTCAACGCATCTGCAGCGCGAAGGTCGAAGGCTATTAGTCGCGGAAGTTTTTAAACTGGAAGGGCTGGCCTAAATCGCCGTTACGGATTAACGCCATCACGGCCTGCAAATCATCACGCGCTTTGCCGGTGACGCGAACTTCGTCGCCCTGTACCTGCGCCTGCACTTTGATTTTACTGTCTTTGATCAGCTTGACGATTTTCTTCGCCAGCGCGGATTCAATCCCAGAATGCAGTTTAGCTTCAACGCTGTACGTTTTACCGCTGTGATCCATCTGCTCAGGAATTTCCAGCGCCCCGCCTTCAATGCCGCGTTTAGCTAACTTCTCACGCAGAATATCAACCAGCTGATTAACCTGAAAATCAGATTCACTGGCCACTTTGATACTCTCGTTTTTCTCGTTGAGATCGAAGCTGGCCGGAATATTGCGGAAATCCCAGCGGGTTTGCAGTTCACGGCTGGCATTTTCCACGGCGTTGCGCACTTCCTGCATGTCGATTTCGGAAACAATGTCAAAAGACGGCATAATCGCTTCTCCCTGTAGTTTTTGTATTGCACGTTATATGGCGTGCATAATACCGCCTTCAACCGTCGATGCCAAACAACAGCAAACCACCGAACATGAAATGCTCCAATGGTCAAAAAGTACAGGTGGAAATGTGATGTACAGCACAAATGTCTATACTAATAAGATAACCGGACAGCAGAATATTCTTTCTACAACCGGCTTTAACGGCGGTTTTCGCCGCATTTCCCGGGAGGCACAATGAAAATAACAGTTCTTGGTTGTGGTGCGCTGGGGCAACTTTGGCTTTCAGCACTTTATCAGCAAGGCCACGACGTTCAGGGCTGGATACGTATTCCGCAGCCATTTTGTGCCGTCAACGTGATTTCCCCCGAAGGCATCGCCTTTAACCGTAACCTGCCCACCAACGATCCTGAGCATCTGGCGCAAAGCGAATTACTGCTCGTGACCCTCAAAGCCTGGCAGGTTTCCGGAGCCGTCAGCGCGCTGATGCCGATGCTGAACGATAATTGCACGATATTACTGCTGCACAACGGCATGGGAACCGTCGATGAATTGCCGCCAAACCGGCTGGCGATTTTGCAGGGCGCAACCACGCACGCGGCGCGTCACGAAGGCAATGCCATTCTCCACGTTGCCACTGGTGCCACGCATATCGGGCCAGTTTCGCCACGCGCTGCGGCGCTGAGTTCGCTGGCAGATGTGCTGCATCACGCGCTGCCGGACGTCGCGTGGCACGACAACATCAAGCCGTCGCTGTGGAATAAACTGGCGGTGAACTGCGTGATTAATCCTCTGACCGCCACCTACGAATGTACCAACGGGGATTTGCTGGCGTATGCCGACCAGATTGAACAAATCTGTCAGGAAGTCGCGCAGGTCATGGCGATTGAAGGCGTGGAAATTCACAGTGAATCGCTGCTGAGCTTTATTTATCAGGTGATTGATTCCACCGCCGCCAATCACTCTTCCATGTTGCAGGATATCCGCAACCAGCGTCACACTGAGATTGATTACATTACTGGCTATCTGCTGCGTCGCGGACGCAAATACGGACTCAACCTGCCGGTTAATACCCGATTATTTGAACAAATTAAAAGAAAGGAAAACGACTATGAGCGCATCGGTACTGGTCTGCCTGGCACCTGGTAGCGAGGAAATTGAAGCCGTCACCGTGATTGATTTGCTGGTTCGCGCCGGTATCCACGTCACCACCGCCAGCGTTGCGGGGGATGGCAATCTTGAAATCCGCTGTTCACGCGGTGTGCGTATTCTGGCAGACGCCGCGCTGGTGGATGTCGCCGATGACGACCACGACGTCGTTGTTCTGCCCGGCGGCCTTGGCGGCGCGACCTGTTTCAGTGAAAGCCCGCTGCTGGTGGAGAAAGTCCGTCAGATGCACGTCAGCGGTAAAATCGTGGCGGCGATCTGCGCCGCACCCGCGCTGGTGCTGGAATATCACGATTTATTCCCTGTCGGTAACATGACCGGTTTTCCGGGCCTGAAAGACAAAATCGATCCGAACAAATGGTCCGATCGCCGGGTGATTTTCGATCCGCGCGTAAACCTGCTCACCAGCCAGGGGCCGGGAACGTCCATGGAGTTCGCACTTAAAATTATCGACCTGCTTCTGGGCAAAACCAAAGCCGCAGAAATTGCCGCACAACTGGTTCTGGCGCCAGGTATTTATAACTACACCGACGAAGGCGCACGCGAATCCTAATCCGGATGCCGCAAAGCAAAAGGGGCTCAGCATGGCTGAACCCCTTTATTTTGGTTAACGCTTAATGACTATGGGCGATAGACTTTTACATTATCAAAGCCCTGTTCTTTCAGATACAGCGCCTGCAAACGGCTCATTACGCCACGGTCACAATACAACAGATAGGTTTTGGTCTGGTCGAGATCGCCAAACTGAGTCGCAAGTTTGTAGAACGCCAGAGGTTTAACCTCAACGTTTTCCAGTGTCAGCGGCTGCGCGTCGACTTCATCCGGCGCACGGACATCCAGCACGATATCGGTTGACGTAAATTCAGCGACCGTTTCAATTTCCGGCACGACTTCTGCGGCTTGCGCTGCAATTTCGCGGATATCGACATTTCGCGCTTCGCTGACGACTTTATCCAGCACGCTGAAATCGAACATCGCTTCTTCGGCTTCGATTTTCGCTTTCACGGCTTTCACGGTCGGGCTTTTGGAAATCACGCCACAGTATTCAGGCATAGTTTTCGCAAAATCTTCCGTGCCGATTTCACGGGCAATCTTGATGATGTGTTCTTTATCGTGGGAAATCAGCGGACGCAGGATCAGCGTGTCAGATACGTTGTCGATCAGGCGTAAGTTGGTCAGTGTCTGGCTGGACACCTGACCGAGCGCTTCACCAGTGACCAGCGCCTGAACGCCGTAGCGCTCAGCAATGGAAGAGGCGGCACGAATCATCATACGTTTCAGGACAACGCCCATCTGACCGTCTTCGACTTTTTCGAGGATTTCACCCACAACCGGTTCGAAATCGACTGAGATGAAACGCACGCGGTGTGAGCTGCCAAAACGGTTCCACAGATAATGTGCTACCTGTTTCACGCCAATTTCATGCGCCGCGCCGCCCAGATTGAAGAAGCAATAATGCACACGACAGCCGCGACGCATCAGCATATAACTGGACACGCCGGAATCGAAACCGCCGGAAATCAGCGAAAGCACATCTTCCTGCGTGCCAATCGGGTAACCGCCCTGACCTTCGAGCCGGCTTTTTACCAACACCAGCTGATCGTCGTTGATTTCGAGTTTAACCGTCACTTGCGGATCTTTCAGGCTGACCTTCGCAGATTCGACGTGCTGATTCAGGCCGCCGCCGATGTAGCGTTCCGCTTCGGTTGAAGAAAAATCATGTTTACCGCGACGCTTAACGCGTACGCAGAACGTTTTTCCTTCTACTTCAGCACGATAGGCTTCCAGCGTTTGTTCGAAAATATGGTGAAGATCCGTGTAAGGACGGTCTTCCACTTCTTCAACATAACGGATACCTGGAATACGGCAGAGTAATTCCTGAATCAGATCGTGTTTGCTTTCGTCTTTGCTGCGAACTTCGATATGATCCCAATGGCGGACTACTGCCAGCGTCTCATCATGCGGCCGCACAACGTTGCGGATGCTGCTTGAGAGGATCTTAATGAAGCGCAAACGCACAGATTGGCTCTTGATGGTGATTTCAGGGAACAATTTAATGATAAACTTCATGGCAGTCTTTTGTTAGCGGGTGAAAAAACGGGGTAGTAAGTCGCTGAATAAGGATCTAGGATCCTATTATTGCTAAGCCAGATGTATGTTATGTGCCACATTGGGCTTAGCAATAATATCTGCGGCGCAGAGTATATCACTTAAAATGCGTACTCTGCGCACAAAACCCGACAGCAGATGTCATGCTGAACAGGAATGTCTCTCGAGGCTGAAAACCGGCTCTGCGGCTCAGACCTCTGATCATCAATTCTGATCAACGATATCAAAAGAGAATTATGCCAAAAAAATCTGCACCACCTGCCAATTTTGAAACGGCCCTGGCCGAACTGGAACAGATCGTTTCCCGCCTTGAGTCTGGCGAGCTGCCTCTGGAAGATGCGCTGAACGAATTTGAACAAGGCGTCCAGCTGGCACGTCAGGGGCAGCAAAAGCTGCAACAGGCAGAACAGCGTGTTCAGATCCTGCTCGACAGCGACAACGATGCTCCGCTGACTCCGTTCACCCCGGAAGCAGAGTAACTGGTCATGTCTGAAGCGATCTCCTTATCTTCTTCTGACAGCTTTACTGGCGAACTTCGTGCCATGCAAAAGCGTGTCGATTGCGTTCTGACGGCCTACGTCAGCGCACAACCTCTGGCGGATTTACCGCTGGTGGACGCGATGCGTTACGGTTCGCTGCTGGGCGGTAAACGCCTGCGCCCGTATCTGGTTTACGCCAGCGGACAACTGTTCAACCTTGATTTGAAGAATCTGGATGCGCCAGCCGCCGCCGTGGAATGTATTCACGCGTATTCGCTGATCCACGATGATTTACCTGCGATGGACGACGACGATTTGCGCCGTGGCCAGCCGACCTGCCACATTAAATTTGGCGAAGCCAATGCTGTTCTTGCCGGTGACGCACTACAGACACTGGCATTTTCGATTCTCGCCGATGGTGATATGCCGGACGTGGCCGTGAAAGACCGCCTGTCGATGATTTCCGAACTGGCCAGCGCCAGCGGAGCCAGCGGCATGTGTGGCGGTCAGGCACTGGATTTAGCCGCAGAAGGCCAGCAGGTGGGTCTTGAAGCGTTAGAAAAAATCCACCGCCATAAAACCGGTGCGCTGATCCGCGCCGCCGTGCGCATGGGTGCGCTGGCTGCCGGTGAAACCGGACGTGCCGTTTTGCCTATACTGGATAACTACGCACAAGCTATCGGCTTAGCGTTTCAGGTTCAGGACGATATTCTGGATGTGATTGGCGACACCGCTACGCTCGGCAAACGTCAGGGCGCTGATCAGCAGCTCGGGAAGAGTACCTACCCTGCCCTGCTGGGGCTGGACGGCGCAAAAGCCAAAGCGATGGATCTGTATCAGGAAGCCGTTTCCGCACTGGATCAGCTGGCTGCACTTTCTTACAACACAGCGCCACTTCTCGCGTTAGCCAGCTTTATCATTGAACGCGATAATTAAACTTACTATGAGCAACTGATGAGTCTTGAATTAGCCAAATACCCGACACTGGCGCTGGCGGAGAATCCCGAAGATCTCCGCTCACTCCCTAAAGAGAGTCTGCCCAAGCTCTGTGACGAACTGCGTCAATATTTATTGGCCAGCGTCAGCCAGTCCAGCGGACACTTTGCGTCCGGTCTGGGAACGGTAGAACTGACCGTTGCGATGCACTATGTCTACAACACGCCATTCGACCACGTTGTCTGGGATGTCGGCCATCAGGCCTATCCGCACAAGATTCTGACCGGCCGTCGCGAACGCATTTCCACCATCCGCCAGAAAGGCGGGCTGCATCCGTTCCCCTGGCGCGGCGAAAGCGAATATGACACGTTGTCCGTGGGCCACTCCTCGACATCTATCAGTGCGGGTCTCGGCATGGCCGTTGCCGCCGAGCGTGAAGGCAAAGGCCGGCGCACCGTTTGCGTGATTGGCGATGGCGCAATCACCGCCGGGATGGCTTTCGAGGCCATGAACCACGCGGGCGATATCAAACCTGACATGCTGGTCATCCTCAATGATAATGAGATGTCGATTTCCGAAAACGTCGGTGCGCTGAACAATCATCTGGCGCAGTTGCTGTCCGGAAAACTCTACTCGCATCTGCGTGAAGGCGGTAAAAAAGTGTTGTCCGGTCTGCCACCGATTAGAGAACTGGTGCGCCGTACCGAAGAACATCTGAAAGGCATGATGGTGCCAGGCACCCTGTTCGAAGAGCTGGGCTTTAACTATATCGGGCCGGTTGACGGGCACGATGTCGTTGCGCTGGCGCAAACGCTGAAAAACATGCGCGAGCTGAAAGGCCCGCAATTGCTGCACATCATGACCAAAAAAGGCAAAGGTTACGCACCAGCGGAAAAGGATCCAATCAGTTTCCACGCAGTGCCGAAATTCGATCCGGCTTCCGGCACGCTGCCAAAAAGCAAAGAAGGTCTGCCTACTTATTCGAAAATTTTCGGCGACTGGTTGTGCGAGGCCGCAGCCAAAGACAGCAAACTGATGGCGGTTACGCCTGCGATGCGTGAAGGCTCCGGCATGGTGCGCTTCTCGCGTGAATATCCGCAGCAGTATTTCGACGTTGCAATTGCTGAACAGCACGCCGTGACTTTTGCCGCCGGTCTGGCTATTGGCGGCTACAAGCCGATTGTCGCGATTTACTCGACGTTCCTGCAACGCGCGTACGATCAGGTGATCCACGATGTGGCCATCCAAAATCTGCCAGTGCTGTTCGCCATTGACCGTGGCGGCATCGTCGGGGCAGATGGTCAGACGCATCAGGGCGCTTTCGACCTGTCTTTCCTGCGCTGCATTCCGAACATGACCATCATGACGCCAAGCGATGAAAACGAATGTCGCCAGATGCTGCATACCGGTTATCACCATAACAGCGGCCCGGTTGCCGTGCGTTATCCGCGCGGCAACGGCACGGGCGCAACCTGTGAACCGCTGGCGTCGCTGCCAATTGGCAAAGGCGTTGTGCGTCGTGAAGGCGAGAAAGTTGCCATCCTGAACTTCGGTACTTTACTGCCGGACGCGCTGGCAGCGGCTGAAAAACGTAATGCCACCGTCGTGGATATGCGTTTTGTGAAACCGCTGGATGAGGCTCTGATTCAGGAACTGGCGGCCAGCCATGAAGTGCTGGTGACGCTGGAAGAAAACGCCATTATGGGTGGTGCGGGCAGCGGCGTGAATGAGTTGCTGATGTCCAAACGCATTCTGGTGCCGGTGCTCAATATCGGCCTGGCGGACAACTTTGTTCCGCAAGGCACACAGGACGAAATCCGTCACGATCTGGGGCTGGACGCTGAAGGCATCGACCGTCAGATCACCGACTGGCTGGCCTAGCCTTTTCCCCTCTTTCAGCCTGAAAGAGGGGATTTTCCTTTCTAACTTTTTCCCCCGTCACCCAATCCTGGCGTTCAGTAAGCTACAGTTATAGCGTGCTAATCATTTTCACGACTTTCTGATTTCAATTCATCCTGACCAGGAGATGTCATGCAATACACTATTCTCGGAAAAACCGGCCTGAATGTCTCACGCCTGTGCCTTGGCTGTATGACGTTCGGTGAACCGGATCGCGGAACCCACGCATGGACACTGCCCGAAGAAAGCAGCCGCCCGATCATTAAACAGGCGCTTGAGGCGGGAATAAATTTCTTTGATACCGCCAACAGCTATTCCGACGGCAGCAGCGAAGAAATCGTCGGCCGCGCGCTGAAGGACTTTGCAAAGCGTGATGAGATTGTCGTGGCGACCAAGGTTTACAACGCCGTCACCGGCCTGAAGCCGGGGCTGTCACGCGCTTCGATTATGCAATCCATTGATGACAGCCTGCGCCGCCTTGGCATGGAGTATGTCGATCTGCTGCAAATCCACCGCTGGGATTACGAAACGCCCATTGAAGAAACGCTGGAAGCGCTGAATGACGTCGTCAAAGCCGGTAAGGCACGTTTTATCGGCGCATCATCCATGCACGCCCATCAGTTTAAACAGGCGCTGGATGTCTCGGCACAAAACGGCTGGGCGAGCTTTGTGTCGATGCAGGATCAATACAATCTTATCCAGCGTGAAGAAGAAAATGAAATGTATCCGCTATGCCTGGAAAGGAATATTGCGGTGCTGCCATGGAGTCCGCTGGCACGCGGCAAACTGACCCGTCCGTGGGGAGAAACCACGGCACGTTCTGTTTCCGATAATTTTGCCAAAACGCTATATGACGCCACCGATGAGGCCGATGGTAAAATCGCTGAACGCGTGGGTAAAATCGCTGAAGATCACGGGGTGGCGCGTGCGCAGATCGCGCTGGCGTGGATCCTGAGTAAGCACGTCGTGACCGCACCGATTATCGGTGCATCCCGCCCTGCGCATCTGACGGATGCTATTGGCGCGCTAGACATTACGTTGTCAGCAGAAGAAATTGCAGAGCTGGAAATGGCGTATGTACCGCACGTGGCCACTGGTTTTAAATAATCACAGCGGCTGATACGCGGTTGAAAGGTAAAAAGGCGCTGCGCGAAACCGGCAGCGCCTTTGACATCACGTCACAGCAAATCAGTTCAGAACAACGGCCAGTGATGTCCCACCAGATAGATAATTGCGGCAGCCAGAACACCGGCGACCACATCATCGATCATGATCCCCATCCCGCCCTGAACGTTGCGATCAAACCAGCGGATCGGCCACGGTTTCCAGATATCCAGCACGCGGAAAACGATAAATCCGATCAGCACCCAGCGCCAGTCGTTTACGGGGATCGCCATCAGCGTGATCCACATGCCAACAAACTCATCCCACACGATACTGCCGTGGTCATGAACCCGCATGTCACGCGCAGTCTGGCGACACAAATATACGCCGATACAGATACTGAACATGACGATCATGGAATACACCTGCCACGGCAGGTACGTCATGACAATCCAGAAAGGGATCGCGGCGATGGAGCCTGCAGTGCCCGGTCCGACAGGGAATAATCCGCTGCCAAAACCGGTTGCCAGTAAGTGCCACGGATTACGCAGGTTCAGACGCTTTTTCGCGGCCGCCATGTCCTGCACCGGATCACCGGTTTTTCCTTTGTACCCTGCCGGGCGTTTTTTACGGCTTATATTCACAACAACTCCCTACCGGCAAAATGATCGAACCCCTGCCATTCAAGCTCAACGGCAGCCCCGGAACGCATAAATTTGAGGCCCTCGGAATGCGGAGCAATTTGCCCGACACAGGTAAAATCAACGCCCAGATGGCTGAGCGCAACATCCAGCGCGCCACGGTTGATTTCCGGTACGGTAAAGCACAGCTCGTAATCTTCGCCGCCCGTCAGCGCCCATTTCAGCGCCTGTTCATGGTCAGCAACCGACTTCATGGCATCGGAGAACGGGATCGCATCGAGATCCAGACGCGCGCCGCATTCGCTGGCATTCAGTATATGTTTAAGATCAGAAATCAGCCCGTCGGACAGGTCGATCGCTGAGGTCGCTAAATCGCGCAATCCCTGCCCCTGCAAAACGCGGGGTGACGGACGCAGATGGCGTTTCAGCAGGAAATCGCGGGTTGGAATATCACTGACATTCAGCTCCTGGAGAAGGATTGCCAGACCCGCCGCGCTGTCGCCCAGCGTGCCGGTGACGAAAATCCAGTCTCCGACACCAGCGCCACCGCGTGTTAATGCGCGACCAGCGGGCACTAACCCCTGAATAGTCAGGGTCATGCTCAGCGGACCGCGGGTGGTATCACCGCCAATCAGCTGCATACCGTAATAATTGAGCTGGTCGAAGAGGCTGTCACTGAATGCCTGCAACCAGTCAGGGTTCACTTCAGGAAGCGTCAGCGCCAGAGAAACCCAGGCAGGATCGGCGCCCATAGCAGCCAGATCGCTGAGGTTAACGGCCAGCGCTTTGTAGCCAAGATCAGCCGGTGAAATCGTTTTGAGAAAATGGATGCCTTCGACCAGAGTATCGGTACTGACTGCTAAAAGTTGCTTCTCGCCCACCGTCAGCAAGGCACAATCATCACCAATGCCTAACTGAACATCCTGTCGGGCGGTTCTGAACCTGTTGAAGTAGCGAGTGATTACATCAAATTCGCCGCATGCCATAGTACAATTCCAAATCGTTAGAATGACTTAAGGCCGGAAGCCCGGCCTTAAAAAGGGGTGTCACACAGAGGATAAGCGAGGTGACATCACCAGATTATCAACAGACTCAGTATTGCACCGAAAATGACTGTCGCCATTTATGAATGCCACTGACCCTGGCTGACGATCATTTTTTACGAATGTGCGGGCCCGCTTTATCCAGCACACCATTGACAAACTTATGACTGTCTTCAGCACCGAAGGTTTTAGCCAGTTCGATAGCTTCGTTGATCGCCACTTTGTAAGGGACGTCCTGGCGTTTGCTCAGCTCAAACAGAGCCAGACGCAAAATCGCTCTTTCCACCTGGCCCAATTCGTCCAACTGGCGGGACAGGTATGGCGCCATCAATGCATCGAGTTTCTCTGCACTGTTTGCCACACCAGACAGCAGTTCGCGGAAATAGGCAATGTCTACGTCTTTGACATCCTGCTCGGTCAGGAATTCTAATTCAACATCGGCGATGTCATTTTTCGACAACTGCCAGGAGTAAAGCGCCTGGACGGCACATTCACGGGCGCGGCGACGAGCAGCAGGTTTCACGGATTTCCCCTTAACTAGATTCAGGCCTTAATAGCCTTGATAACATTAATCATTTCAAGCGCGGTCAGTGCAGCTTCTGCACCTTTGTTACCGGCTTTTGTCCCTGCGCGTTCGATGGCTTGTTCGATGCTTTCTGTCGTCAACACACCAAAGGCAACCGGGATTTCGCTGTTCATTGCAACGCTGGACAGGCCAGAGCTGCATTCGCCCGCTACGAATTCAAAATGGGCAGTGCCCCCGCGGATCACAGTTCCGAGCGCAACAACGGCGTCGTACTTACCGCTTTCAGCCAGTGCACGGGTTGCCAGAGGCAATTCGTATGCGCCAGGGACCCAGACTACGGTGATGTTGTCATCGCTGACCTGACCGATACGTTTCAACGCATCAACAGCACCTGACAGCAGGCTGTCGTTGATGAAATTATTAAAACGAGCAATCGCGATCGCTACGCGCGCGTTCGGCGTGGCTACAGCACCTTCGATAACGTTCATAGTTTTCCTTAAAGTGGGTTCAGGAGTTTCTAACCCCCGCCGCAGGGGGGCGGATTCTATCATAAAATTACCCTGTCTGGACATGCGCTTTTCAAACCCATTCAGACAGAGAGGCGTAAAATTCTCAGTACGTGTTGTTTAGTACACTGGTTTCAGGCGCAAACGTAAATCCGGGCCAATTTGCCTGACATCGCTGAAAGCAAATTCAGGGGCATCGGCCAGGTACGTTAAGCCGGGCAGTTCACACAGCGCGAGGCCATTATTACCTAATAGTTTCGGTGCCATATAAACGATTAATTCATCCACCAGACCTGCCTGTAATAAGGCGCCCGCCAGTTGCGGCCCCGCTTCTACCCAGATGGAATTTATCTGGCGTTTTGCCAGTTGCATCATCAGCAGAACCAGATCTATACGATTATCGCGTCCGGCCACACGCCATTGTTCGACGGATTTAGGCCAGATTTCCGTATCAGTGTCCAGACGCGCCAGCAACACATCGCCGGGGATATTCACCAGCTGATGCTGTGGCGTTACGCGGTTCTGACTGTCGAGAATAATGCGCAGCGGCTGACGCAAATTTTCCTGCGGATAAACCGCCTGCACATCGCTGCCCAGTTCGCTCCAGCGAACATTCAGCGAAGGATTATCGGCCAGGACGGTGGCGCTGGTGCTCAGAATCGCCGAGCTTTCTGCGCGAAAACGCTGAACATCCGCACGGGCTGCCGGAGAAGTTATCCACTGACTTTCGCCGGAGGCCATCGCGGTTCTGCCATCCACCGACGCACCCATTTTGAGCTGCACGTAAGGAAAACCGGTACGCATACGTTTGAGGAAACCGAGATTCACGGCTTCCGCCTGGGAATGCATCAGCCCGTGGCTGACGTCAATGCCGTTCTGTTTGAGGCGATACAAACCGCGCCCGGCAACTTCCGGATTGGGATCCTGCATCGCGGCGACTACGCGGGTCACACCGGCAGCCAGCAGGGCATCGGCACAAGGCGGCGTACGCCCGTGATGGCTGCACGGCTCGAGCGTGACATACGCGGTCGCGCCCCGGGCTTTCTCACCGGCCATGCGTAATGCATGAACTTCCGCATGCGGTTCACCGGCACGCAAATGATAGCCTTCACCGACGATTTCGCCATTAAGGACGATCACGCAGCCGACGTTCGGATTGGGTGTGGTGGTGAAACGTCCGCGACGCGCCAGCTCAAAAGCACGCGCCATAAAACGTTCATCACGGTGTAATTCGTCAGACGATGTTCCGGCAGGCTGTTCGGGGAGCATTAACGTTCCTTAGTCCTGAAGACGGGCAATCTCTTCGCCAAATTCACGGATATCTTCAAAGCTGCGATAAACCGATGCGAAGCGGATGTAGGCGACTTTATCCAGCCCTTTCAGGGCATCCATCACCAGATTACCAATCATTTTGGCAGGAATTTCACGTTCACCGGTAGCCCGTAACTGCGATTTAATGTGGCTGATGGCCGTTTCGACGTCGTCGGAGCTGACCGGTCTTTTTTCCAGCGCTTTCAGAAAGCCGCTGCGAAGCTTGTCTTCGTTGAAAGGTTCGCGAACTTCATTGCTTTTAATGACCCGCGGCATCACCAGTTCCGCCACTTCAAAAGTCGTGAAGCGTTCATGGCAGTCCAGACACTGGCGGCGTCGGCGGACCTGAGATCCATCACCTACCAGGCGGGAATCGATGACTTTAGTATCAACAGCGGCACAAAATGGGCAATGCATAGCACTTCCTGACAGCGAGCATAATTGGACACCAGTTTACCCCGAAGTGTGCCGACAACAAAGGCTGTCGCTACTTTCATAGACATCAGGTTAAACTTACTCATCTTATATTGGTGCCCGGAACGAATGTTTCAACGGGCAGATGAAAGGAAGTCTCTGATATGACAAAACCTCCCCGCCTCTTACTGGCCTTTGCCGCATTGTTCAGCCTTGCGGGCTGCGCACAGCAAGATCCCAAGTTACCGGAACTGAAAGCCGAAGTAGGCCAACTGAACCAAAAACTCTCCCGCCTGACCGATCTGGCTACAGCGCTGGAACAGCAAACTACGCTGAACCGCCAGTCCACTAACGGGGTCTATTTGCTTCCTGCGGCGAAAAGCGCTGCACTGGTGAAGAGTGAAATTGGCGAACTGAGCCTTGCACTGACCCGCGTTGCCCCGGATGCCAGCGGTGTTCAGGCCGTATTAGAGATTAAAAATAATGCCGGCCAGCCGCTGCCTGCATTTACCGCCACACTGAACTGGGGCCAGTTGGATCCAGTGACAGGCAAGCCGCTGACTGTAGATATGCAAACGCAGACCATCACGGTTGAACCGGATTTATTACCGGGTCCGGTGAAAACGATAGAGGTGAAATTCGATCAGGTGACCGTTGAAACGCTGGGCTTTGTTCATCTGCATAATATTGTCGCCACGCAGAAACCCGCTCAGGCCGCAGAACCGGTTCCAGCGAAGTAAAAATTGGGCTTTCAGTTTTAGGAATCAGACATAAAAAAACCCCGCATTGCGGGGTTTTTACTTTCTACGCTACCGGCAGATTACGGCAGAATCGAAGGCTGATCTGCACCTTCTTTTTCCACTTTCTGCTGCAACATATGTTCACGCTTCATGCCCAGTTTCAGAGCCAGCGCGGACGCAACGTAGATTGATGAAGCCGTACCGATTGAAACACCAATCAACATGGTCAGTGAGAAACCACTGAGCAATGCACCGCCAAACAGATACAACATCAGGATCACGACTAACGTGGTACCGGATGTGATTAATGTACGGTGCAGCGTCTGGGTCAGCGACACGTTAAAGATTTCGTAAGGTGTCCCGCGACGGATCTTGCGGAAGTTCTCACGAATACGGTCCGATACCACGATGCTGTCGTTAAGTGAGTAACCAATAACCGACATCAGTGAAGCGACGATGGTCAAGTCAACTTCGATATGGAACAACGAGAGTACACCCATGGTGATCACAACGTCGTGAGCAAGCGCGATAACAACACCTGCGGCAAGACGCCACTCGAAGCGGAAACCGACGTAAATCAGGATAGCGATCAGCGCCACTAACAGCGCCATAGCACCATTCTGCGCCAGATCGGCCCCTACGCTCGGCCCGACGAACTCGATACGTTTCACCTGAGCATTCTGGCTGGTCGTTTCGTTAATCACGCTAAGAACTTTGGTACCCAGAACCTGGCCGCCGGTTTCACCCTGAGTCGGTGGCATGCGTACCATGATGTCACGGCTGCTACCAAAGTTCTGTACCAGCGGATCGGCAAAGCCTGATTTCTCAAGCGCTGCGCGCATCACGTCCAAATCCGCAGGTTTTTCCAGCGAGATTTCAATGACCGTACCGCCGGTGAAATCCAGACCCCAATTGAAACCTTTCACACCGATAATGGCGATAGAAAGGATCAACAGGAAACCAGAGATACCGAAAGCCCAGTAATCCCATCGCATAAAGTCATAGACTTTACGACCATGGTTTAATTGTTCAACAGTATATTCCTGTGCCACAACGCACTCCTCAGATAGACAGCTTTTTGATGCGCTTGCCGCCGTACAACAGGTTTACGATGGCACGGGTACCGATGATTGCGGTAAACATTGACGTCGCTACACCAATACCGGTTGTAATCGCAAAGCCTTTAATTGCCCCGGTGCCGACGGCATACAGGATGATAACCTTGATGAGCGTCGTAACGTTGGCATCAAAGATGGAGCTGAACGCGCCTTTGTAACCTTCTTCGATAGCCTGCTGTACTGAACGTCCGTTACTAAGCTCTTCCTTAATACGTTCGTTAATCAGTACGTTGGCATCAACCGCTACGGCAAGGGTTAATACGATACCCGCAATCCCCGGCATGGTCAGTGTTGCACCCGGTATCAGGGACATGATCCCCACAATAAGTACCAGGTTAGCAATCAGCGCAGTGGTCGCAATCAGGCCAAACTTCTTATAGAAGAACAGCATGAAGATAATTGAAACCACAAGTCCTGCCAGACAGGCTTCCAGACCTTGCTTGATATTTTCCATACCCAGGGTCGGGCCGATGGTACGTTCTTCAACGATCTGAATTGGCGCAATCAACGCACCGGCGCGCAGCAACAGAGAAAGCTGGCGGGCTTCATTCGGATCGTTCACGCCGGTAATACGGAAGCTGTTACCCAGACGTGACTGAATCGTCGCGACGTTAATCACTTCTTCCTGTTTCGCCAGAATCGAACGGCCATTGGCATCTTTCTTACCGCTGTCTTTGTACTCCACGAACAAGGTTGCCATCGGTTTGCCAATGTTATCCTTGGTGAAGTTAGACATGGCGTTACCGCCAGCGCTGTCGAGAGAAATGTTAACCTGTGGCTGATTGTATTCATCCATGCTGGATGTGGAGTCAGTGATATGGTCACCGGTCAGAATCACACGTTTGTACAGGACAACCGGGCGACCATCACGGGTATTTTTCACTTCGCTGTCACCCGGAACACGGCCTGTTGCCGCTGCAGAGGCGTCCACATTGGTGTTAACCAGACGGAATTCCAGCGTTGCCGTTGCGCCTAAGATTTCTTTAGCGCGGGCAGTATCCTGAATACCTGGCAACTCAACCACAATACGGTCTGCGCCCTGACGCTGTACCAGCGGCTCGGCCACACCCAATTGGTTTACACGGTTACGCAGGATAGTGATGTTTTGCTGAACCGCATACTCGCGCGCCTCATTCAGACGGGCATCCGTCATCACCACATTAACAGCAGTATCGCCGCTGTTGGTGATGACTAAATCGCGGTGACGTGGGGTCAGATAGCTGACGGCCGCATCGCGGGTCGCAGCATCACGGAAACGCACCTCAACGCCATAGTTGTCGAGCTTACGCACAGTGGCATAAGGGATATTCTTGTCGCGCAAATCGCTGCGCATGTTGTCCATCGTTTGTTCTTGCAGCTTGCTTAACGCGGTATCCATATCCACTTCCATCAGGAAGTGAACACCACCACGTAAGTCGAGGCCCAGCTTCATCGGCTCAGCACCCAGCATGCTCAACCAGCGCGGCGTTGCCGGAGCCAGGTTAAGTGCAATCACAAATTTGTCGCCCAGAACGCCGTTCAGCACTTCACGAGCGCGAAGCTGAACATCCGTATCTTTAAAACGGGCAAGAATAGCGCCATTCTCCAGAGCAATAGATTTGCTCTGAATGTTATTTTGATCTAAAGCGTTACGGACTTGGTCCAGCGTTACTGCACTGGCGTCGGAACCCCGAGCACCAGTGATTTGAACAGCCGGATCCTCACCATAAAGGTTGGGAAGTGCATAAAGCAGCCCGACGATGATCACAACGACCAGCATCAGATACTTCCACGCAGGATAACGGTTTAACACGGCAGTTCCCTTCGGGAAAATCGAAAATTAGATAGACTTCATCGTGCCTTTTGGCAGAACTGCTGCCACGAAGTCACGCTTGATCATCACTTCGTTAGTGTCGTTCAGTGCGATAACCACATAGCCAGTTTCGGCTACTTTCGTTACGCGACCGATCAAACCACCCGTGGTCATGACTTCGTCACCTTTACCGATGGAATCCATCAGTTTTTTGTGTTCTTTAGAACGCTTTTGCTGCGGGCGCAGGATCATGAAATAGAAAATCAGACCAAATACCACCAGCATAATAACCAGAGAGTAAGGACTTCCCTGTGATGGTGCGCCAGTCGCTGCGACAGCATCGGAAATGAAAAGACTCATTTAAATTCCCTCATTGTTGTTGTGAAGCAAAATTGTTTTAGAAAATAACAGTGATCCAAGCCGGAGTCTGGCGATGAAACGTCTCGCACAATACCCCATAATGCCGGTTCAACAAATGATAAAATCGGCACCACCTTGTGGAGATGTCGACACGGCAAAGAAATCAGAAGTTTAAAGGCGGAACTGGCTTGCCTTTGCGCTCGTAGAAGTCTGTCACAAACTGCTCTAATTTACCTTCTTCGATAGCCTGGCGTAAACCGGCCATCAGACGCTGGTAATAGCGCAGGTTATGGATGGTATTCAACCGCGCACCGAGAATTTCGTTGCAACGGTCGAGATGATGCAAGTAGGCGCGGCTATAATTGCGACATGTGTAACAATCACAGTGTTCGTCGAGCGTCGAGGTGTCATCTTTATGCTTGGCGTTACGGATTTTTACGATACCGTCGGTGACAAACAGGTGGCCGTTACGCGCATTACGCGTTGGCATGACGCAGTCAAACATATCGATACCGCGACGTACGCCTTCAACCAAATCTTCCGGTTTACCCACGCCCATCAGATAACGTGGTTTGTCTTCCGGGATTTGCGGGCAAACGTGCTCAAGGATACGGTGCATGTCTTCTTTCGGCTCGCCTACTGCCAAACCGCCCACAGCGTAACCATCAAAGCCGATATCTACCAGCCCTTTTAATGATACATCTCGTAAATCTTCGTAAACGCTTCCCTGAATAATCCCGAACAAAGCATTCTTATTATTCAACTCGTTGAAGCGATCGCGGCTACGTTTTGCCCAGCGTAAAGACATTTCCATCGAACGTTTTGCGTAATCCCAGTCAGCAGGATATGGCGTACATTCATCGAAGATCATCACAATGTCAGAACCCAGATCGTTTTGGATCTCCATGGATTTTTCCGGGCTCAGGAACACCGGATCACCGTTGATCGGATTGCGGAAATGCACACCTTCTTCTTTAATCTTACGCATCGCGCCCAGGCTGAAAACCTGGAAGCCGCCGGAGTCGGTGAGGATCGGGCCATGCCAGTTCATGAAATCATGCAGATCGCCGTGCAGTTTCATGATCTCCTGCCCCGGACGCAGCCACAGGTGGAACGTGTTGCCCAGTAAAATCTGTGCGCCGGTTTCTTTGACTTCTTCCGGAGTCATGCCTTTTACGGTGCCGTAAGTGCCCACAGGCATAAATGCCGGAGTTTCAACCACGCCACGTTCAAAGACCAGACGTCCGCGACGCGCACGGCCATCGGTAGTGCTTAATTCGTATTTCACATTGCCTCCAGCATCAGAGAAACAGTCTGATGAGGTTAAGTCCGTGGCATGACGCCCGGAAAAGAAAGCCTGAATACACCGAGTGCGTCCAGGCCGTTAACTGCTGATTCAGGTTTACTGACCCACCACTTCCTGCGGCGCCAGTGGGTTACGGTTGATGAACATCGCATCGCCATAACTGAAGAAACGGTACTGCTCTGCCACCGCCTGGTGGTAGGCATTCATGGTATTTTTGTATCCGGCAAACGCCGACACCAGCATGATCAGCGTGGATTCAGGCAGATGGAAATTGGTAATCAGGCAATCAATCACCTGATAATGGTATCCCGGATAAATGAAGATTTTAGTATCGCCGAAGAATGGCGCGATCAGCGCGCTTTCACTGGCTTTCGCCGCGCTTTCCAGAGAACGAACTGACGTAGTGCCCACGGCCACCACTTTATTGCCGCGCGCTTTACACGCCAGAACCGCATCGACTACTTCCTGAGGCACTTCGGCGTACTCAGCGTGCATGATGTGGTCTTCAATGGTGTCAACGCGCACCGGCTGGAAAGTCCCCGCGCCGACGTGCAGCGTGACAAACGCCAGCTCAACGCCTTTTTCTTTCAGCGCATCCAGCAGCGGCTGGTCAAAGTGCAGACCGGCGGTCGGTGCGGCAACTGCGCCCGGGCGTTCGCTGTAAACCGTCTGATACAGCTCGCGGTCAGCATCTTCATCCGGACGATCAATATAAGGCGGCAACGGCATATGGCCGATTTCATTGAGCAGCGTAAAGACATCGCGGTCTTCATTAAATTGCAGCTCAAACAGGGTGTCGTGACGCGCCACCATCGTGGCTTTAATATCTTCGTTATCACCCAGCAGCAGTTCAGCGCCCGGCTTTGGCGATTTCGACGCGCGAACGTGCGCCAGAACGCGGTGCGAATCGAGCACGCGCTCAACCAGCACTTCAATTTTACCACCGCTGACTTTACGGCCAAAAACGCGGGCCGGAATCACGCGGGTATTATTGAAGACCAGCAGATCGCCGGGCAGGATTTTATCGAGAATATCGGTGAACACGCCGTGCGTTAACTCACCGCTCGGCCCGTCAAGAGACAACAAACGACAGCCGCTGCGCTGGGTCTGCGGATAGCGGGCAATCAGGGATTCCGGGAGTTCAAAAGAAAAATCGGCAACACGCATGGCTTTTCACTTCACTTTAACGACAAAAACAGGCGGCTTAGTCTAGTGGGACGGGGCATCCCCTGCAAGCTTATGAACGAAGAAAGGCACCCGCTGCCCTGTCAGGGATCAACTTTCCTGCGTTATACTCGCCCGATGAATTTTTTAGCGCACCTCCATCTGGCCTCTCTGGCCGACAGTTCCCTGCTGGGCAATCTGCTGGCGGATTTTGTTCGGGGCAATCCTGACGGGCAATACAGCCCGGAAATTGTCAGTGGGATCCGCATGCATCGTCGCGTCGATGTCATGACGGATTCCCTGCCCGAAGTGAAAATTGCCCGCAGCTATTTTCGGGATGATTTCCGCCGCGTCTCGCCGATTACGCTCGACGTGGTGTGGGATCACTTCCTGTCGCGCCACTGGAATTCCCTGCATCCGCAACAGCCGCTGGAAGATTTTATCGCCGCCTGTCAGCAGGAAATCGAGCCGCAGCTTCAGGGCATGCCGGAACGTTTTCAGAACCTGAATAACTTTATCTGGCCACAGCGCTGGCTGGAGCGTTATGCCGTTCTGCCGTTCATCGGCGAAGTCTTGCAGGGCATGGCGAACCGCCGCCCAAAACTCAGCGCACTGAGCGGCTCTTTCCACGATATAGAGCTCAATTACGACGCACTTGAGCAACTCTTCTGGCAATTTTATCCGGTCATGATGCAGCAGGCGAAAGACCGCGAACTCTGAATAACTCCATAAAGTTGTGAGTGACGGCACGATCCCCTGCAAAACAGCGGATTGTTGTTAAAGAAGATTGAGACTTACGTCAAAGACTGATAGCCGAGTGCTATCTGATTGATTGGTCTGAAGGGGTTTATTCACCTGAGGGTTGCCCCTATACTGGCAGTCGTTTTGTTCACCCTTTCCACTCACCTACGACACCCTCAAGGGTCTTAAAGGAGTAATTTATGGTTCTGGTAACTCGCCCAGCCCCTGACTTTACCGCAGCAGCAGTACTTGGTAGCGGCGAAGTAGTTGAAAACTTCAACTTCAAAAAACACACAGCAGGCAAACCAACTGTTATCTTCTTCTGGCCAATGGACTTCACTTTTGTGTGTCCTTCTGAGCTGATCGCTTTCGATCACCGTTACGAAGAATTCCAGAATCGTGGCGTAGAAGTTGTTGGTGTTTCCTTCGACTCCGAGTTCGTTCACAACGCATGGCGTAACACGCCGGTTGAGAAAGGCGGTATCGGTCCTGTTAAATACGCAATGGTTGCTGATATCAAACGCGAAATTCAGAAAGCCTACGGTATCGAACATCCGGACGCTGGCGTTGCACTGCGCGGCTCTTTCCTGATTGACAAAGAAGGCGTTGTTCGTCACCAGGTAGTGAACGATCTGCCACTGGGTCGTAACATCGACGAAATGCTGCGTATGGTTGACGCACTGCAATTCCACGAAGAGCACGGCGAAGTGTGCCCGGCTCAGTGGGAAAAAGGCAAAAAAGGCATGGGCGCATCTCCGGATGGCGTGGCTAAATACCTGTCTGAAAACGCTTCAAACCTGTAATCCCTTCACGGATTTAACGGTTATCAACGGTCAGCTTAGCTGGCCGTTTTTTTTTGGCTGCCGTCCGGCACGATCACAATTTCCTCTTCCTGCTCCCCGTTATTCCTGTTTTGCGTCTACGCTGAAAACGTCCCGGTCGCGTCATTATGGCGTGCAGTTTGCATAGTTATTTGTCGAAATACTGCCGGATTAAAAAACAAAAAAGCGTTATCACACAATAACCTGAAGGTTATGACTCATAAGACAGGGTAATAAACAGGAGCCCCTATGTTACGGAAATCACTCATCGCGCTGGCTTTACTGACCAGCTTCCCGTTGTACGCCGCATCCGGTCCTGCGGTTGAAGCCAAAAATGGCATGGTTGTCACCTCGCAACATCTGGCGTCGCAGGTTGGCGTCGATATTCTCAAAATGGGCGGTAATGCCATTGATGCCGCCGTAGCAGTCGGTTATGCGCAGGCCGTCGTCAACCCGTGTTGTGGCAATATCGGCGGCGGTGGCTTCATGACGGTGCATCTTGCCAATGGTAAAGACACCTTTATTAACTTTCGCGAAACGGCACCAGCTGCCGCCAGCGCCAATATGTATCTCGACGCCGACGGTAACGTAAAAAAAGGCGCCAGCCTCTACGGCTATCTTGCCGCCGGTGTACCGGGTACGGTTTTAGGATTAGATACGGTGCAGAAGGAATACGGCAAACTGACCCGCCAGCAAGTCATGGCGCCGGCGATTAAACTGGCGCGCGAAGGTTTTGTGCTCACCCGTGGCGATACCGATATTCTCGATACCAAGGTCGACCGCTTCAAAGAAGATCCTGAAGCGGCGCGTATCTTCCTGCATAAAGACGGCAGCGCATTCCAGCCCGGCGATACACTGGTGCAAACCGATTTAGCCAATACGCTGGAATCTATATCAAAAAACGGGCCGGATGCTTTCTATAAAGGCAAAATCCCGGCAGCTGTCGAAGCGGCATCAAAAAAAGGGGGCGGCATCCTGACAGCGGCGGATTTCGCAAACTATAAAGTCACTGAAGACGCGCCGATCACTTGCAGCTATCGCGGCTATAAATTTGTGTCCGCCCCTCCTCCGAGTTCCGGCGGTGTGACGATGTGTGAAATTCTCAACATCGTCGAAGGTTATGATCTGAAAAGTATGGGCTTCAACTCGGCGGCTTCAATTCACGTCCTCACCGAAGCCATGCGCCATGCCTACATGGACCGCAATACCTATCTCGGCGATCCGGAATTTGTAAAAAACCCGATCGATCGTCTGGTCAGCAAAAGTTACGCGGAGGAAATCCGTAAGAAAATAGAAGCGGATAAAGCCACGCCTTCTACACAGGTTCAGCCCGGTATGGAACCCCACGAGAAACCGGAAACCACCCATTATTCTATCGTCGATAAAATGGGTAATGCGGTCTCCACCACTTACACTATCAATGGTCTGTTTGGTTCTGTGGTCATTGCACCGGGCACCGGTTTCTTCCTTAACGACGAAATGGATGATTTCACCACCAAAATTGGTGAGAAAAATCTGTTCGGTCTGGTGCAGGGGCCGAAAAATTCAATCGCCCCCGGTAAGCGCCCACTATCGTCAATGAGCCCGAGCCTGGTGACTAAGGACGGTAAAACCTTCATGGTTCTGGGTTCACCGGGCGGTTCACGCATCATCACCATTACCCTGCAGACGGCGCTGAATGTCATCGATCACGGAATGCCACCGCAGGAAGCCGTGAATGCGCCGCGTATTCACCATCAGTGGTTGCCGGATGAAGTCTATTACGAGCAGCGTGGCGTTTCTCAGGACAGCCTGAACATCCTGCAAAAGATGGGCTATAAAATGGTTGAACAAACACCGTGGGGCGCAGCAGAACTGATTATGGTGGGATTGCCGGGTGCTGCTGGCGTGACACCGGCCACTTCAGGTAACGACTCTGCAGTATCGGGTAAAGTGCGCGAAGGTTATCTGTACGGCGCGAATGATGTGCGCCGGCCGGCAGGTGCAGCAATAGGTTATTAATCTTCCTGCGTAGAAAAGAAACGCCCCCGCTATCTCGATGATATCGGGGGCGTTTCTTTACCGGAAGGTAAGTGCTTGCTTACGCTTTGTTGCTGAGCGCCAGTGCTGCTTTCTTACGGTCGTTACGCAATTTGAAGCGGTAACCGACCAGCAGCGCCACAACCCAAACCAGACCGACATACAGCGACACGCGGGTATCCGGGAAGTAACCAATCAGCCCGATAATAAACACCAGGAAAATGATCCCGAAGACCGAGGTATAAACGCCGCCGCGTAGCGGGAATTCCAGCTCTTTAATCTGCTGTTTGCTGAGCTTGCGACGGAAACCGATCTGGGAGAACAGGATCATAATCCACACCCAAACGGTCGCGAATGTCGCCAGAGACGCAATCACCAGGAATACGCTGGACGGCATGATGTAGTTCAGATAAACCGCCACCAGCAGCGCCGCCATCATCACCAGAACTGTGACCCACGGCGTGCCAAGACGCGAAACTTTGCTGAACATTTTAGGCGCCTGCCCCTGCTCTGCCATACCGTGCAGCATACGGCCCACGCCGAACACGTCACTGTTAATCGCAGAAAGAGACGCGGTGATCACCACGAAGTTCAGAATGGTTGCCGCCGCCGCAATCCCCATGTGCTGGAACGTCAGCACGAACGGGCTGCCCTGCGTCCCCACCTGATTCCATGGGAAAATCGACATAATCACAAACAGCGTGCCAACGTAGAACACCAGAATACGCAGCGGAACGGAGTTGATGGCTTTCGGAATAGATTTCTTCGGGTCTTCCGCTTCACCGGCGGTAATACCGATGATCTCGATACCGCCATAGGCAAACATCACCAGTTGCAACGACAGGATCGTGCCCATGATGCCCTGGCTGAAGAAGCCGCCGTTCGTCCACAGATTGTGGATACCGGTCGCCTGCCCACCGTTGCCAATGCCCCAGAAGATAATACCGAAACCGGCAATGATCATGATGATGATGGTGAACACTTTGAAGAAGGAGAACCAGAACTCCAGTTCACCGAACACCTTCACGCTCACCAGATTGATAGCGCCGATAATCAGCACCACACTCAGCACCCAGGTCCATTGTGGTACATCCGGGAACCACACGCCCATGTAAATACCGAACGCCGTAACATCGGCAATCGCGACAATCAGAATCTCAAAACAATACGTCCAGCCGGTGATGTAGCCGGCCATCGGCCCGAGATAATCCTGCGCGTAACGGGAGAACGACCCGCTCTGCGGATTATTAACGGACATCTCACCCAATGCACGCATGATGATAAATGCGATGATCCCGCCGACCAGATAGGCAAGCAGCACGCTTGGTCCGGCCATTTTGATGGCATCGGCAGATCCGTAAAATAACCCGGTACCGATGGCTGATCCCAGTGCCATAAAGCGAATATGGCGCGTTGTCAGGCCACGTTTTAGCTTCGTGCCTGGCGCTTCTTTTTGCTCTGTTGGTTGTTCAGCTTCTTGCTGCATGTGCATTAACCCGTATGTTTTTTAAATATCAAAAGTGCGTATTTTAAGAAATTAACTTTTTTACCTGCCAATGAAAAAGCCACGGAAGATTCTCCGTGGCCCGATTGGCGAAACATTCAGCAGACTAATTATATTTTATGCCGTTGAACATTCACCAAATGATCATTGGTGCGCAGTGACGCTACGCGGACCGCTGATTTTGTCATAAATACCGGCCAGCACCAGCATTAATAATGACGGTGGTAACCAGGCCAGACCTTGCGCCGCCAGCGGCAGGTTCGCAGTCCAGGCTGGCATAAGATCTGCAAAAGCAGAAGCTTTGATGCCGTCAACAATACCGAAGACCAGGCTGACAACCATCACAGGTGCGACGATACGCGTAGTGCTGTTCCACCAGCGCAGGGTAAAGCTCAGTACAACCAGCGCAATACACGGCGGATAAATCGCAGTCAGAACCGGTACGGAAATCTGAATCAGATGGCTCAGGCCCAGGTTGGACACCAGCATTGAGAACAGACCCAGAATGAAGACCAGCGTTTTATATGACAACGGCAGATACTGAGCGAAAAACTCAGCACAGGCGCAGGTCAGACCAACCGCGGTAACCATACAGGCGATGAAAATCAGCGCACCGAGGAAGAAACTGCCCACGCTGCCAAAAGTATGTGCCACGTAAGCATGCAGGATCACTGCGCCGTTTGTTGCATTTGGCACCAGCGAGGCACTGTTTTCGCCCAGTTTGAACAGACTCAGATAGACCAGCATCAGGCCCAGACCGGCAATCAGCCCTGCCAGAACCGTATAACGGGTCAGCAGTTTGGCATCGGTCACGCCACGCGAACGTGCGGCGTTAACGATAACAATCCCGAAGACCAGCGCGCCCAGCGTATCCATCGTCAGATAGCCGTTAACAAAACCGCTGGAGAACGGCACCGTCTGGTAAGCGTCAACCGCAGGCATGGACTGACCGGCAGGCCATAGCAGTGCAGCGACACCCAGCGCGCCCAGCGCCACCATTTTCAGCGGTGCAAGGAAATGCCCGACGGTATCGAGCAGACGGCCCGGATACAGGGAGATACCAATCACCAGAGCGAAATAAATCACGCTGTAAATCAGCAGAGGCAGCGGGCCGTCACCGGTCATCGGTGCGATACCGACTTCAAAGGAAACCGTCGCCGTACGCGGTGTGGCAAACAGCGGGCCCACAGCCAGATAACAGACAGTCGCCAGAAGAATACCGGCACCACGACCAATAGGCGTACTCAGGGCGTCAACACCGCCACCGACGCGCGCAAGCGCAATCACGGTCATCACAGGAAGCCCTACCGCCGTGATCATAAACCCGGCAGCTGCCCACCAGACTTCATGACCGGCCTGCAAGCCTACCATCGGCGGGAAAATGATGTTTCCTGCCCCGACGAATAAGGCGAAGGTCATGAAACCCAGCGCCAGAATATCTTTATTTGTTAAACGAGTACTCATGATTGGTGTCGTGTTGCCTGTTCAAATGAATAAAGTGTCCGATGCTGTCGTCGTGCTACTCCGTCAGAAGGATGAATGGCGTTGTCATAGCCAGAGAACACCAATGTGAGGATCGGAGTGAGCTAAAAACGCCTGATGATATGCAGATGATTACGTTGTTATGCAGGGAGTATCGAGCGACAGCGGGGCTTAAGGTAAACGTTTATAGCGTAGAAAGGCAAGCCGTGATCGAAAAAGCAGAGTGTTCAACCAGATTAATACGACAAAGCAGTAACAATCACTAAATACCTTCCAAAACACGCAATATGATATGTATGATTTTTGAACGAACAAAGCACAAGATATGCTCCGATAAGATTAAAAATGCGTGAAATCACCATCCAAAGGTCATTTCACGCACAATATCCAGCATTTTTACGAGGGCAAAATTTAGCCGCTTTCCGGATTTACCAGACGCGGGCGGCGATATCCACCACCAGTTTAAGTTTTTCCCACTGCTGCGCTTCGGTCAGGCTATTGCCTTCTTCCGTAGACGCGAAGCCACACTGCGGGCTCAGGCAAATCTGGTTAATGTCCAGATATTCAGCCGCCTCTGCGATCCGTGCTTCCACGGTTTTCGCCAGCTCAAGTTCACCGGATTTGGTGGTGATCAGCCCCAGAACCGCCTGCTGATGACCTTTTTTGATGAAACGCAGTGGCTCAAAACCGCCTGAACGTTCATTGTCATATTCCAGGAAGAAGGCGTCGATATTCACACCGCCAAACAGAATCTCTGCCACCGGCTCATAGCCACCTTCAGAAATCCAGGTTGAACGGAAGTTACCGCGGCAAACATGCAGGCCAATCACCAGATCGTCAGGTTTACCGGCGATGGCTTTGTTGAGCACGTCAGCGTAAGTACGTGCTAACTCTTCCGGAGAGTCACCCCGTTCGCGGATTTGTTTCTTCTGATCTTCAGAACACAGGTATGCCCAGACGGTATCGTCGAGTTGCAGATAACGACAGCCGGCATCGTAAAAGGCTTTGATCGCGTCCCGGTAAACCTGTGCCAGATCGTCAAAATAGTCTTTCAGATCAGGATAAACGTCTTTGCTGATAGCATTTCGGCCACCGCGAAAATGCATCACGCTCGGGCTGGGAATAGTCATTTTCGGCACAGCCGTTCCGCTGATACTTTTCAGGAAACGGAAATCTTCCAGCATCGGGTGCGAACCAAAACCGAGTTTGCTCACCACTTTGATACTGCGCGCTTTCGTCTGTACGCCGTTGAACTGGATCCCCTGAACCGCATCATAACCTTCCACCCCTTCCAGGCCTTCGAAGAAGTCAAAGTGCCACCACGCACGGCGGAACTCGCCATCCGTCACAACCTGCAGACCGGCTTCACGCTGCAAATCCACCACACGGCGGATTTCAGTGTCTTCCACCGCGCGCAGCTGTACTGCATTAATCTCACCGGCCTGAAACTGTTTGCGGGCTTCTTTGATCGCGGCCGGGCGCAGGAAACTGCCAACGACGTCAGCGCGGAACGGAGGGGTAGTACGTTGCATGAAAACTCCTTAAGGCATCACGCCCCTGGCGGAATGCGAATGATTTACAAAGTAAATAATTACATTGCGTTATTTATAGACATCTGGATGTCTAAACGGCTTTAAGGCCATACTGTCATGCAGCCTCTTCACTCACAACAGAGGAATTTTCATGGGACGTGAAATAAATTCATGATCATCAGGCAGAATCACGCCATAAATAGAAATGAAAAAGCCTGCTATCGGCTGATAACAGACTTTACGTAAATTGCTGAAATTAAGGTTTTACGGTGACCGGGGAGTCTGAACCCTGAGGAACAATCAATTTTGGTGCCAGCGTGAACATAAACCGCGTGCCGACGCCGACTTCGCTGAGAACTTCGAGTTTCGAATTATGGTGGCTGAGCGCATGTTTTACGATGGCGAGCCCCAGTCCGCTGCCGCCGGTCTGGCGTGAGCGCGCCTTATCCACACGGTAAAAACGTTCGGTCAGACGCGGTAAGTGCTGCGGCGCAATGCCCGGCCCGTTGTCACTTATCTGAAACTGCGCGCCATGTTGAATTTGCTGCCAGCTGACTTCAATCCGCGTGCCCGGCGGGGTGTGATTCACGGCGTTATACACCAGATTCGACACCGCACTGCGCAGCTGATCTTCATTGCCAAAGACTTTCAGCTTTTCGTTTACGCGAAACACCACTTCATGTTTCCCGCCGCTTAACGTCTGCACTTCCCGCTCAAGCATGCTGAGCATCACCGGAATATCGACCTTCTCGTGCATATCGATATTGGCGGATGCTTCGATTTTCGACAGGGTCAGAAGCTGCTTCACCAGCCCGTCCATGCGCCTCGTCTGCTCCTGCATCGTATCCAGCGCTTTGGTGCGGAACGGCTCTTCCAGCTTGGCGTCTTCCATCATTTCCAGATACCCCTGCAACACAGTGAGCGGCGTGCGAAGTTCATGGCTGACGTTGGCAAAGAAGTTACGTCGCGCGCCTTCGAGCTGACGCATTTGCGTGACGTCACGCGCCACCATCAGAAGCTGCCCCTCGGAATACGGCATCACGCGAAACTCGACGTAATGTTCATTATTGAGTTGCAGATTCAGGGCACGGCTGAAGTCACGGGTCTGGATCCAGGTGCGGAATTCCGGATAACGCAGCAGGTTAAAAATATGCTGGCCGTTATCTTCCGGCCAGCGGAAACCAAGCAGATCCTGCGCCAGTCCGTTACACCAGAAGATATTGCCTTCTTCCGTCGCCAGAACCACCGCATCCGGCAGCGATTCGGCACCGCTGCGGAAACGTTTGATCAACTGACCTAATTCACGACGACGTCGCCGGTTGCGCATCTGCATCTGGTTCAGCCCGTAAAACAGCGGTTCCCAGCTCCAGCGCCCGTTCGGCGGGGTGATGCTGCGGTCAAGCCACAGCCAGTGAGAGAGTTTAAGCTGATTGTAATAATTCCAGCCCAGCGCCGCGACCAGCGACGCAAAGAGGAGCCAGCCGAAATGGCCGACGAAAATTCCGAGGATCAGGGCTGGCAGACAAAAGAGAAAAAATTCGCCGGCCAGACGTTTCCATGACAAACGTTCTAACACACAGGTTCTCCGCTGTGGGGGACTCAATAACGCGTTGAGAAACGATATCCGGTACCACGAACAGTCTGGATCATTCTGTCATGTCCACTGGTTTCCAGCGCTTTACGCAAACGACGAATATGCACGTCTACCGTGCGATCTTCCACATAAACGTTAGTGCCCCACACGTTATTGAGCAACTGTTCTCTGCTGTAAACGCGTTCGGAATGGGTCATAAAGAAGTGTAACAACTTAAATTCGGTCGGCCCCATATCGAGCGCCTGCTCGTTGGCCATCACCCGGTGAGACGACGGATCCAGACTGAGCCCCTGCATGTCGATCACTTCTTCGACCGCCATTGGCGAAATCCGGCGCATCACCGCTTTAATACGGGCAACCAGTTCTTTTGGTGAAAACGGTTTAGTGATGTAATCATCGGCACCGACTTCCAGGCCGCGCACCCGATCTTCTTCTTCACCGCGAGCGGTCAGCATCATCACCGGAATTTCGCGGGTCAGTGCTTCACGTTTAAGGTGCTTAATAAACTGAATACCGGAACCGCCGGGTAGCATCCAGTCGAGCAGGATCAGTTCTGGGTAAGGTTCCACTAACTGGCCAATCGCTGAATCAAAATCTTCAGCTTCTACTGCCTGATATCCATTCTGTTCCAGTACAAAACACACCATTTCACGGATTGGAGCTTCGTCTTCAACCACCAATATACGTCTAGCCATCGTAGGTCCTGCCAATAGGTTAGCGATCTTTTATTTGATTGCGGGCGCCATTATGCGTCAGTTTTGTGACAGATTTATGAATGAAAATGATGGTTCATTTAAGGCAAATATGACAGATAAATTCCCGCCATCCTGCTGAAATTGGTCTGATTTATCGGGGACAGGTTCCCCCGCCGACGTTTATACTTTGCACCATTGTCGTCATACAGGGTTCACACGGGAGTCTCATGCGCCTGATCCACACCTCCGACTGGCACCTCGGCCAGTACTTTTTTACCAAAAGCCGCGCCGCTGAACATCAGGCATTTTTGCGCTGGCTGACCGGTCAGGTGCAGCAGCATCAGGTGGACGCCGTCATTGTCGCCGGGGACATCTTTGATACCGGTTCGCCGCCCAGTTACGCCCGCGAGTTGTACAACCGCTTCGTGGTGGAATTACAACAAACCGGCTGTCAGCTGGTGGTGCTGGCCGGGAATCACGATTCCGTCGCCACCCTCAATGAATCCCGCGAACTGCTTTCGTGCCTGAATACGCGGGTGATTGCCACCGTCGGTGAAGACCTCTCTGAACAGATTTTAGTGTTAAACCAGCGTGACGGAAAACCGGGCGCGGTGCTTTGTGCTATCCCGTTTTTACGTCCGCGCGATTTGCTCGCCAGTCAGGCCGGACAATCCGGCAGCGACAAACAGCTCGCGTTGCAGGAAGCCATTGCGGCGCATTATGACGCGCTATATCAGGCCGCACTGGCGAAGCGTCAGAAACTTGGTATGCCGTTGCCCATTATCGCTACCGGCCATCTGACCACCGTCGGCGTCAGCACGTCTGACTCCGTGCGCGACATCTATATAGGCACGCTCGACGCCTTCCCGGCCCAGGCATTTCCGCCGGTAGATTACGTGGCGCTCGGGCATATTCACCGCGCCCAGTGCGTCGCAAAAACCGAACATATCCGTTACAGCGGCTCGCCGATTGCCCTGAGTTTTGACGAACTGAGCAAAGCCAAAAGTGTGTACTTACTCAATTTCGACGGCGCAACGCTTAACGCCATCGACACGCTGGAAATCCCGGTTTTCCAGCCCATGCAGATCATCAAAGGTTCGCTGGCTGAAATCGAAAAACAGCTGGCGCAGTTTGCAGGCGGCGATATGCAAAAGCCGGTCTGGCTGGATATCGAAGTCGCCACGCAGGATTATCTCAGCGATATCCAGCGGCGTATTCAGACGCTGACCGCAGATTTGCCGGTGGAAGTCGTTCTGCTGCGCCGCAGCAAAGAACAGCGCATCCACAGTATTGAGCAGCAGGAAAAGGAAACGCTGAGCGAGCTGAGCGTCAGTGACGTGTTTGAACGACGTCTGGCGCTGGAACCGGATCCTGATGAGCCGCGTCAGGCGCGGATGCGCACGCTGTTTGCGCAGGTCGTTGAACAGATCACCAGCGGTCAGAATGCGGAGGACGGCGCACAATGAAAATTCTCAGCCTGCGATTAAAAAACCTGAACTCGCTGGAAGGCGAATGGAAAATCGACTTCACCGCTGAGCCGTTTGCCAGTAACGGTTTATTTGCCATCACCGGCCCGACCGGCGCGGGGAAAACCACCCTGCTCGACGCCATTTGTCTGGCGCTTTATCACCAGACACCGCGTCTGAACGTCACGCCGAGTCAGAATGAACTGATGACCCGCCACACCGCCGAATCGCTGGCGGAAGTCGAGTTTGAGGTCAAAGGCATTGGCTACCGCGCGTTCTGGAGCCAGCGCCGGGCCAAAAACTCGCCGGACGGCAATTTACAGGCGCCGAAAGTGGAACTGGCACTGCTGGCCGATGGAAAAATTCTGGCCGACAAAGTGCGCGATAAACTTGATGCCATCGCCGAGCTGACCGGGCTGGATTTTGGCCGTTTCACCAAATCAATGATGCTTTCACAAGGCCAGTTCGCCGCGTTCCTGAATGCTGATGCCAACGACCGCGCGGAATTGCTGGAAGAACTCACCGGCACCGAAATCTACGGGCGGCTTTCTGAGCGCGTGTTTGAACAACATAAAGAAGCCAAAAATCAGCTCGACGGTTTGTATCAGCGTATGGCAGGTATCGAGTTGCTCAGCGAAGAGCAGCGTCAGGCGTTTGAAACGGAACTGGCCGCGCTGAACGCGCAGGAAATTATCCTCAGCCAGCAGGCGCTTCAGCGCCAGAAGGATCTGAACTGGTTGCAACAATGGCAGCAGGTACAGCAAAAATATCAGCAATCTCAGCAGCAGCTGACGGCGGCAGAGCAGGAAAACCTCGCCGCAGCGCCGCAGTTGCAACAACTCGCGCGCAGTGAACCGGCTGAAAAGCTGCGTCCGCTGCTCAGCGACCGGTTGCGCTGTGAGAAAGAAACACAGGAGTTACAGCAGGCGCTCACGCAACTGGTTCAGCAACAGCAGCAACAGGCCGCACAGATGACACCGCTGGCTTTGGCGCTGGAACAGGCGAAAACCGCTCGCCAGAAACAGGCCGGAGAGCAGCGCCAGCTACAGACGCTGATGGACGAAAAAGTTCTGCCGCTGGATAGCGAAATTGCCCGGTGGCACAAATCACTGACTGACACGCAGCAGGCCGTCAGTGAAGTACAGAAACAGGCCAGTGAGCATAACGCGACGCTGGCGAAAATCACCGAAGAACGGCAGAAACTGGAGGTACAGAGTCAGCAGCATCAGGCGAAACACACCACGCTGACCGCCGCGCTTGAGACTCAGCAACAGCGTCAGGTTGAACTGGAAAAACAGCAGCCGCTGACGGCGTTGCAGAAGCGGCAATCTGAACTGGCGCAACTGCGTCCGGTACGCCAGCAGCTGTTCTCACTCGCACAAATTTTCCCTCAGCTCGACTCACGTGTCCGTCAGCAGCATCAGGATATTGCGCAGAATCAGACGGCAATCGCGGAAGAAGAAGAACGCCTTGGCAAAATCCGTCTGCAATGCCAGAAACAGCTCGAGCATCTGAATGATGTCAAAGCGCGGCTGAAAAGCGAGGAACTGATCGTCAGCCTGACGGCAGAACGCGCGAATCTGCAAAGCGGCCTACCCTGCCCGCTGTGCGGTTCCACCTCGCATCCGGCGATTGAAAGTTATCAGGAGATCAAACCGTCTGAAACCGCGCAGCGTGTTGAGAAAATGCAGCTGGAATTTGATGCAGCGAAAGCCAGCGGAATCGAACTGGCCGCGAAAATTAAAAGCCTGAAAGAACACCAATTGCGCCTGCAAACGCAGCTTGAGCACGACCAGCAGCAACTGAACGCGCATCTCGAAAACTGGAAGAAAATCAGCGCTCCGCATGGTCTGACGTTCACCCTGAATGATGCGGCGGACATTCAGCAATGGCTGGCGTCATGCGATCAGGAAGAACAGCAAACACAGGAAACCCTCCGCCAGCATGAACAGCTGGCGCGTGCGCTGCAACAGGCGAAAGACGCCCTCAGCGAAGCCGCCGGCGAACAACAAAAAGTCCAGCAGCAAAGTGCATTGCTGGCAGAGCGTTTTTCGCTGACGCAGCAAAACCTGACGAAGTCTCTGGAACAGCTTGAACGCCTGCAAACCCAGTATGCGGATGGCGAGAAAACGCTGAAGGAACTGACGGCGCAGCGCACAGAACTTTTCGGTGACCGTCAGGTTACGCAGGTTCGCGAGCACTTACATCAGCAACAACAGGCCGCCGAGAAAGCGGTCAGCGAAGCCGAGACTGCCCTTCACCGGGCGCAGGAACTTCGCGACAAACTGGCCGGTCAGCTCGCCAGCACGCAATTGCAACATCAGCAGGCCACGGCCCGTCTGCATCAGGCACAAACAGACTGGCAACAGGCGCTGGCCCACAGCGAGTTTGCGGATGAAGACGCAGTGAAACTCGCGATGCTCGACGACGCATTACGCCAGCAACTCCTTCAGCGTAAAGACCAGTTGCAGAAACAGCGGGTACAGGCTCAGGCGTTGTTAAGCGACGCGAAAGAGACACTGGAGAAACAGCGGCTCGCACGCCCGGCGCATCTGAGTGAATACGAAAGCGATCTCACGGCGCTGATGGCCGAGCAGGAATCGCTGTCACAAAGCCTGAAAGCGCTGCAACAGCGCACCGGCGAAGTGAGTAATCAGCTTAAATTCGACAAGGAACGAAGCGGCAGCCAGCAGCAGTTAATCGCGCAGATTGCGCAGGCGCAGCTGACCTGTGATGACTGGGGATATCTCAATCAGATGATTGGCTCCAGCGATGGCGCGAAATTCCGTAAGTTCGCGCAGGGGCTGACGCTGGATCATCTGGTGTATCTGGCGAACCGCCAGCTGGAAAAACTGCATGGCCGTTATCTGTTGCAGCGTAAAACCAGCGATGCGCTGGAGTTGCAGGTTGTCGATACGTGGCAGGCAGACGCCGTGCGTGATACCCGCACGTTATCCGGCGGCGAGAGCTTCCTGGTCAGTCTGGCGCTGGCGCTGGCGTTGTCAGATCTGGTGAGCGATAAAACCCGCATCGATTCGCTGTTCCTCGACGAAGGTTTCGGTACGCTCGACGCCGACACGCTGGACACCGCGCTGGACGCCCTCGACAGCCTGAACGCCTCCGGTAAAACCATTGGCGTGATCAGCCACGTTGAAGCGATGAAAGACCGCATTCCGGTGCAAATCAAAGTGACCAAGGTGAACGGGCTGGGCGTCAGCCGCCTGAGCAGTGAATTTAAAGTCCCGTCGCAGTAATCGATACAGCCGCATGATGCCGTGACATCATGCGGCTTTTGTCTGCCAGAAAATTACAACGCGAAGCGTGACTGCGGCCACAACCAGGCTGCACCGCGAACACCGCTGGAATCGCCGTGAACCGCTTTAAGGAGCGGCGTTTCACATTCGCCGCCAAAGACCCACTGTTTGATCAGCACGGGAACGGTCTGGTACAGACGATCGACGTTGCTCATGCCGCCGCCAAAAACGATGACATCCGGATCCAGAATATTCACCACGTTGGCCAGCGCTTTCGCCAGACGACGCTCGTAGCGGCCCAGCGCCAGCTCCGCCGTTTCGTCGCCCTGCTCAACAAGCTCAATAATTTCCGCACCTTTCAGCCGCTGGCCTGACAGCCGAAAATAATCTTCTGCAAAACCGGTGCCCGACACAAACGTCTCCACGCAGCCGGATTTGCCGCAATAGCACGGCACGTCGCGGGCAAACTGGATTTCTTCCTCGTCCTGCCACGGCAGCGGGTTGTGTCCCCATTCGCCTGCATTGCCGTTGCCGCCCGCGTGCGCCACGCCGTTAAGCGCAATACCGGAGCCGCAGCCTGTACCAATAATCACGGCAAACACGGTGTGACGGCCTGCGCCTGCGCCATCAGTGGCTTCGGAAACCGCCAGACAGTTGGCGTCGTTGGCAATGTGGACTTCGCGTTTTAACAACAGCGCCAGATCTTCATCCAGCTGCTGGCCATTTAGCCAGACCGAGTTGGCATTTTTCACTTTACCGGTAAACGGCGAAAGCGTACCGGGGATCCCAAGGCCGACGCTGCCGTGCTGGCCGGTGGCTTTTTCGGCGTCCAGCACCAGACCTTCAATCGCTTTCAGCGTGCGTTCGTAATCATTTCTTGGCGTATCCACCCGCTTGCGGAACAGTTCTTTCCCTTCGCCGGATAACGCGATGACTTCTATTTTTGTGCCGCCTAAATCAATGCCAATTCGCACGTTTTCTCTCCTGTTTCTGCCGGTAGGGTCAGTTATTTTTGAGGTTAAATCAGTGTAGAAGCTCGCTGCTGTCGTCACCAGAATAAGCTGTTATGCAATGTTTCATGCTGCGGTGATTTCTTAACGACGACCGGCGCTCAATTGGTTATCATGCCGCCCTGCATTCATTTAATCAGCGTACCACGAGTGCGCCGGGACAGGGATAACGCCATGTTATGGTTTAAGAATTTGTTGGTATACCGTTTGAGCCGTGAAGTTTCGTTATCTGCTGACGAAATGGAAAAACAGCTCAGCGCTTTCACCTTTACCCCGTGCGGCAGCCAGGATATGGCGAAAACCGGCTGGGTTTCACCGATGGGTTCCCACGGTGGCGACGCGCTGACTCACGTTAACGGCGGTCAGATCCTGATCTGCGCCCGTAAAGAAGAAAAAATCCTGCCTTCTCCGGTCATCAAACAGGAGTTACAGGCGAAGATTGATCAGCTTGAAGGTGAGCAACACCGTAAGCTGAAGAAAACCGAAAAAGATTCCCTGAAAGACGAAGTGCTGCACAGCCTGATGCCGCGCGCATTCAGCCGTTTCAGCCAGACATTCATGTGGATCGACACCGTTAACGGCCTGATCATGGTCGATGCCGCCAGCGCGAAAAAAGCGGAAGACATGCTGGCGCTGCTGCGTAAAAGCCTCGGTTCACTGCCGGTTGTGCCATTAACCATGGAAAGCCCGATCGAACTGACGCTGACCGAATGGGTGCGTTCAGGCCAGACGCCTGCCGGTTTTGCCCTGCAGGACGAAGCCGAGCTGAAAGCGATTCTGGAAGAAGGCGGCGTGATCCGCTGTAAGAAACAGGCGCTGGTCAGCGACGAAATCGCCACGCACATCGAGAATGGCAAACTGGTCACCAAGCTGGCCGTCGACTGGCAGGAACGCATTGCCGTTGTTCTGGCCGACGACGGCAGCATCAAACGTCTGAAATTCAGCGACGTGATCCGTGACCAGAACGAAGACATCGATCGCGAAGATTTCGCCGGACGTTTCGATGCTGATTTCGTGCTGATGACCGGTGAACTGGCTGCATTAATCCAGAATCTGATTGAGGCGCTGGGCGGCGAAGCCCAACGTTAATTTCAGGTCTGCAAGAATAAGAAAAGGCGCTCATTGGCGCCTTTTCTTTTTTTGCTGTGTCTGAATGATTTATTTGGTCAGATACTTGCAGAGATACGACGTGGTTTCGCCGACCTGCAAATTGAATTCACTTTTACCCGGAATGTAGAAGGTTTCGCCCGGTTTGAAGACCTGCCAGTCCGGAGAACCCGGGATCAGCACTTTCAGCGAGCCGCTGATGACGGTCATTTCTTCCGGCTTAGCGGTGCCGAAAGTGTATTCGCCGACGGCCATCACGCCAACGCTGGCTGAACCCGTACTGTCGCTGTCAAAACCAATCGACTTAACTTTCCCGTCAAAATACTCATTATTTTTCAACATAGATTGGCCCTTTGCGATAATTTTCAGAGCCTCCATATTAGGGGCAGAAACCTCATTCTGTCACTGATTATTACCGCTTTATCTGCACCAGACGACACCGCCCGCAAAGCGGCGTCGCTGATTTGATTTTAGCGTCGCACAGTGCCATTGTGGGTGGCTATCCGCTCCGCACATAACCGCTTTACTCCCCGGCGTCAGACGATCAGTTCCGCCGCCAGTTTTGCCATCAGCACGTTCGACAACAGAACCGGAATGCTGAGATGTTTTTTCAGCAATTCGGCGTGATGCCGCGTGTAACCAATACAATCGAGTACCACCACTTCCGCACCCTGCTGCGCCAGACGCATCGCCGCTTCGATAATGGTCTGGTCATCGGAAATATACGGGCTGGCCACCGCAAAGCACGGCGGTTTGGACAGCTTCCGCCATTTGCCAGACTGCTCGACGATCTGCTCTTCGATCGGCACGACAATTCCTGCGCGATGCCCGCCGACAATCGCACCAATCAGTGGCGGGATAATCCGGTCAGGCTCGAGCAGAAGCGCATTGCGGGCGTGCAGCTTTTTAAATTCGCCGGTACATAGCAGTAAAATAGTCATGCAGCCGAGCGCTTCCAGAACGTCGATTTTTTCCTGTAATCCGCGCTCAACCCGATGCGCCGCCATGGTGACCTGCGAACCGTCCAGCAAACGCGAAACCAGCACCGCATCGCCTTCCGCAGGCGCATATCGCTGCTCAATTTGCTCCGTGCTCATTCCGTCCAGCAGGCCCACGTGGGTCACTGATTTGGCCGGCAGATGCGCCATCAGCAGCGGCATAATATCGCTGCGCGGCGCCTGTCCAATGGTTAACGTCGCAAAGGTCGTGATCATAAGGCTTACTTCCGGTTTTGCAGGTGGCGCAAGCTTCCGTACAGCGACAACAGGAGTTGATATTCGTCGGCATCAAAGAACTGGCACGTACCGCGCCCGAATTCTTTTGCGACTTCCACGGCAAACTTCGCCGCCAGGGCGATATCCACTTCATGGCTCGCGCCGGTACCGCAGCCCGGCACCACAGATTCTGCCGTGATCGCAACGCCAACCACCGGAACGCTGGTCGCCGTTGACGGCTGCAAAATGCTGTTGAGGTGATGAACGCCGTTGCCGTAGGGCGTAATGTCCTGTGTGGTGACAGGGAAAGTGACCGCCGGCTTGCCGCTGGTCATCTCCATAATGCGCACAAGGTCTTCGGAAACACGCAGGATGTAGCCCTCTTTCACCGTCGGCGAAATGGCGTAACCCTTGTGATTGATAATGCGGTTGCCCTTGGTGGTATCGATGGAAAGGATCGCATCCACGCCGTCGACGACTTCGTTGTCATTCATGGTCACGTCGTCGATCGGCGAATCCATGAAATCTACCGGATCGTGCGGGCGGGTTGGCGCGTTCGGGCAGATGTGGGTAGTGATAATGACATCGCCTTCCAGCGTATCGCCTTTACGCTGCATGTCCGCCAGTTTCAGCGCACAGGTTACCGCAGCAATCGCGCCGTCCGCGTCGGACACCAGACCAATACGCGTCGGGCGTGCACCAATCCCGCCCAGACGGCCGATAATCCCCAGCGTCGGTGCAGTGCCGCCACTGCTTTTTCCTTTGCTGCCAGGCACGGTGATACGGACGAAATCCGTGCCGCCTTTCGGGCCATCCGCACGGTTTGTTCTGGCGATGACGCCCGGATAACGGGCAAATAAATCCACAACATCCTGACCGCTGACGTGTGCGCTATCCATCAGTTCAAATACCGTTAATGTCTGTTGCAAACTCATCACAAAATCCTCTTAAAACTTCGTGACCGGCGCACAGGCGCAAAAGCCAAAACGGTCACGAACGCTGTTCATCATCGGAACAGTCAGTGTTTAATGCTGGCCAGATAACGGCCCTGGTGTTGGCAATAACGCTTTACTTTTTGGCACTGAAAACCGAGGTGAAGAAGCTGTAAAGTGCGTCACCGGCAATAAAACCTGCCGCCAGCACTTCCATTGGCGTACGCCCTTTTTCACCCCAGATACGAATAATGATGATGCGCAGCACGATACCGCAGACTACCGCCCAGCCCGCCATCACGCTGTTGATCAGAAGCCCGGTCGCCAGCAGTACGCCGAGCTGGCGTTTTGGGCCGCCAATCAGCTGAATCAGCGCGCCCGGAATCGCCCAGATAAGCAGACTGTGAGCGATCCCCGGCTGAGCACCGGCCTGAATGGTTTTGGCGTAAACGCGCGCCACCGGCGGCACCAGATCCTGTGCGAAGTAGCCGTAATGGGCGTACCACACCACAGGGATCGCAATGATAAAAGCCAGCAACGCGGCGAATAACTGAATGCGACGCCCCGCCAGTTCGGCCCGTAAGTCTTTACCATAACCGCGCAGAATGAATCCGGCTTTCAGGTCGAAGCCCATATCGGCAAACGCCGGGCCGGTCGCGGCGGTAAAGCCGGTCAGCACGCAAAGTGCCAGCGGCGGGAAACCAATCAGAATGCCGATAATCAGCGTGATCAGCGCCACAGCAAACGCCGGGAACCAGCCGGAATGCATGGCCGCAATGCCGACGATCAGCTCGTGGAAGAAAGCGGCAAAGGCGGCGTAAGCCACGAACGCAATCAGCATGCCGACGGACATTTCGCTGTATAACCCCCCGGCCAGTGCCAGCAACGCAGCAATCGCGATATAGCCGAATGCGCCCAACCCCAGCGCCGTACGCACTTCTTTCGCCGGCTGAGTAAATGTCGTGCGGGCATCGGCATTTTTAGCGCGAACCACCTGAATCACCTGAATCAGCGAAACCAGCCCCGCGCCGACCATCATGCCGTGCGGAATGTACAGGGCATTAAGATCCAGCCCGGCCACCGGTTGTGCGTAAGCGCGGATCAGCAATCCGATGCCGAACATACTGAGCGCCCAGATATTACCGATGAATGCCGTCCCAAACGCCGCCATCGGAATTTTCAGTACCGCACCACCGAGCCCGATCACCACGCCCGCCACCAGCAACCACGCCTGACGCCCGCCGTTATCGCCGGCTTTGATCGCTTCCGCCGCCGCCACGCCCGGAGGCCAGGCGTTACTGGCCGGGAAAACTTTGGTATCGAAGAGGCGGTAAAGCAGATAGGCGTCCAGCAGCATCGCGGCGGCAACACCGATAAACATCGGCATAATCAGCTGCGGCTGTCCGAGAACATAAGGCACGGCAATCGGCATCAGCAGGCTGTTTGCTGCGCCAAAAGTTGCGGAAGAAATGACGGTTTGCGCCAGATTCTGGGTGTGGATTGAACGGTAACGCTGAAAAGCCTGCATCGGAATGCGGGCCAGCAGCATGGCAAACAGCGCGCCGATAATAGAGGTATTAGGCGTAACACCTAACGTCGTTATTAACTGGACCCCGATGATAGCGCCTAAAATAGACAGAATAATCATCACGATGAGCGTGCCAATATCCTTTAGCGGATTTTCCTTATTATCTTTTGCACGTTGGTCTGACATAAGGCCCCTGGTGTTGGCTAAAAATGAATAAATAATCCGGGTCCGTTACTGGTCCTTGCGATGAAAAATCATTGCCAGTACTCATCACCCAATTTTTCGGCGACTTGCCGGGTCACAGCAATTAATCCTTCTTTTATGCCTTTCGGAATATTTTTACCCTGTTCGGGAGAAGGGAATGACAAACAAAGCCCTACCGTTTCATTTCTGTGTTTATTAAAAATGCTGGTCGCTAAAGAACTGATGCCCTGAAGCGTTTCATTATTGGCAAACGATAATCCTGTCTGCCGGACTTCCGCCAGCCTGGTCAAAAGAAGATCCATATTTGCAGGGGAATTGACGGAGTTAACCTGATATTCCCCGTTAAAACGCTGAACCACGTCTTCGTCGCTAAAACGCGCCAGGATCGCACGGCCAATGGCGGTCTCATGCGCTGGCAGCAGGCTTCCGGCTGGCGTCACTACTTGTAAATAGGTTCTGCCGGGGAACATACGCATGACCATAATGTCACGCCCTTCCAGCATCGACACATAGCCCGTGCATTGCGTCAACTGACTCAGTTGCGTCATATACGGTGAAACAGAATCCACCAGCGGCACGGATAAATAATGGCTGGAGACTGCCAGCAATAATTTACCGATCCGGTATAAGCGGCTGTCCTGATCGCGTTCCAAAAGCCCTTGCGTTTCCATCGTCATCAGTAAACGTGAAACGGTACTTTTCGGTAATTTTAAATTTTCGACCACGTCACTGAATGACAAGCCGGGATGTCCCTGCCGGATCCCCTGGGTTGAAAATAACTTCAGCACCGCAGCCGCATTTTCTAAAGTGGTCATAAAGGAGTAAGTTCCGGTATATGGAACAGGGTTCCTGTTAAGTTAAATAAAAACTAAAGCTGATACGTGTCAGCGTCAAGACGTTTATTTAACCGCCAGAAGAAGACAGATAAATGAATATGCTTAAAGAAATTCCTAAAGCAATCGAATGGCGAGGAGAGGGAAATGAATGCCGAGTATTTATGAAGTGAACGATGTAAAACTCAGCAGATTATTTTGATTAAATATTACGCAAAATATACAACGCGATAGAAGCTTCGACCAGAATGATCGTGATCGACCAGATTGCGGGCATGGCTTTACTGTGCTGGTTAAAGAAAGACATCAGGGGTTTCATCATCGGGTCCGTTGTGGGTTTTCAGCGTCACGGCGCTGCGTCTAAGTAATCACCTGAGTTATTAGTTTACGCCCGCTCATACACCAGTACAATACTTAGGCGATTGTGATCCCTGTCACGAGAAATGGCCCGTTTTGTTTACAGCTTAACACCGGATTTCAGGCAAAAAAAACGGGCCTCAGAGGACCCGTCGTGATGACGTTTTACCGCAGATGATGTTAGCGCGCCATCGGCAACGCCAGTGCATTCATGACAGAATTCACTACCCGCGCAGGATCCTGAGTACCATCCACCACGTGGTGAGCGGCTTCCTGATACAGCGTTTCGCGTTCGTTCAGCACCTGCATCATTTCTTCGGTGATAGGCCTGCCGGTCAGTGTCGGACGCTGATCTTCCTGCGGAGCATCTTCCAGACGATTTGCCAGCGTCGTTGCTGGTGAACGCAGATAAATAACCGTTCCGGCTTCCCGCATAAAATCACGGTTTTCCTGCGCCAGCACCGCGCCGCCCCCGGTCGCGATCACAGTCAGCGGTGAGCAGACAGCTTTCAGGGCTTCGGTTTCACGGCGACGGAACCCCTCCCAGCCTTCACGGTCGACAATATCCGCCACGCTGAGGCCTGAGGTGCGTAACAGGTACAGATCGGTATCGACAAATTTGTAGCCCAGCGCTTTTGCAAGCTCACTGCCAACTGTCGTTTTACCCGCGCCACGCGCGCCTACCATGAAAATGGGTTGTGTCATTACCGCTATCCTTTATTCCCCGAAAGTCCCGTATCTCACCTGATGAAAATCCATCATCAATATGAAGTCTTTGTCGCAAAAAGTGGTCTGGTGTACTGGTTTGCGCTGTACTCGCGAGATAGTACAACAAAAAAGCCTCACTGGCAGATTTTTGTCACCTGCCGGTGAAGCTTCTGTAGCGTTTTATTTACGCCATTCAGGGCATCATACTGAAAAATCCTTGTAGCGCAATGCCCTGCAAACCTCTCAGACAGCAAGAATGTCTAAGTGGCTGTATCAGCGGGGTTTACAGATATACACAATGGCCGGTGGAAAATTCTTCACCACGCGGATTTTTTTCCAGGTGAAATAGCGCGACAGCAGTTTCTCAGACATCTGGCTGTACTGAAACAGAACCAGCACGCCGTCTTTGCTTTTCAGCTGCTGCTGCGTTTTTTGCAAAATCTTTATGCTGGTTCGCACCGGCATCGACAACAGCGGCAGGCACGAAAACACTGCGTCATAATCCGTGCTCATGTGCTCGGCAGAATGCGCCATCACCTGCAAACGCCGGTCTTCCATCTGATTAAGCTTTCGGACAAACGCGGGCTGAATTTCAAACGCTTCCAGCTTCGCATCAGCGCGCATCCGGCTGAGGATCCGCCGGGTCAGTACGCCATCTGCGGCGCCCAGCTCTGCGATATCCAGCGACGTCGTCCAGTCAATCTGGCTCAGCATCGCATGGCACAACCATGGCGAGGACGGCATCAGCGTCCCCATCGTCCGTGGTGAGGTAATAAAATTCTGCAGATAAAAAAACTGGTTCTGAAGCGAAAGACCGGTGTTCTTAATTGTCATTCTTGCGGTATTCAACATATTAACTCCTCCTGAGGAATCAGACCCCCATTAAGCCAAAAAATTCTTAAGAAATGATTAATAAGGGGAATAAACATCAGAAAGTTTTAACTCAGAAAAATCACATGGGATGATTCTCAAAAAGGTCAAAAATAACAGAGGTGGCACAAATAATTAAAAGGCCAATGTCAGGTGACATTGGCCTTCTCACACTTATTAGCTAAATAACGTCTTAATAAAAAATTTTTCGTTATCAGCAGATAATTTTAATCTTATTTATACAGCTCAACGTTCGCACGGGTCAGGCTGGAATCACCGGGAGTACCGGCACCGACTACGCGGTAATGTGTCGCGCCTTTATCGCTGGCAATCTGTTCCAGCTGGTCATGCAGGCTGCCAGGGACTGTGCTTGGTGCACTCACTGAAACCATACCCAGTGACTGGTAGTTACCACTTTGCGCCTGCATTTCAGAGATAGGCGTTGCGGCAAGTGCTGAGAATGAAGCGACGGTAATTACAGCTGCAGTAAACATAGGTAAGAGTTTCATAATACGCACCTTTATTTTGTTAGTTTCGTTAATTAATGGAGCGGAAGTAATCCGTTGAATTAATTATCGGCGAATCAATGAAAGGGGACGTAATGCAACGTAAAGAAGTTTAACCATTGTGGTAAAAATAAGGAGAGAATGAAAGTAAACATTTCCTAGCAGATAACTGGCCGAAATTCAAAGATATTTAATGGAGAAAGTATGGAGAGTTTTCAAAGTTATTTATAACCCGCACAACATTCGCACAAATCGACGAGAGAGTGCAATCGCTGTTATGATTATTTTTTAGGGTTTTACCTGTCGCCGTGATCACCTGCACAGCCGTGGCGACAGAAGAACGGTTTTCGCGTGTGCGAAAACTGATTTTAACAACAAAATTCCCTGCATCTTCTCTGCGGAATGATGACCGGGACAAAAGGGAGTGTTTATGGCGGGTGGCAGCCTTCTGGCCTTGATCGACGATATTGCATCCATACTTGATGATGTAGCCGCAATGAGTAAGGTCGCGGCAAAAAAAACAGCCAGTGTGTTGGGAGACGATCTGGCACTGAACGCGCAACAAGTTTCCGGTGTTAAAGCCGACCGGGAATTGCCGATTGTCTGGGCGGTGGCAAAAGGTTCGATGGTCAATAAGGCCATTCTGGTACCGCTGGCGCTGCTGATCAGCGCGTTCATTCCGTGGGCAATTACGCCGCTGCTGATGATTGGCGGTGCGTATTTATGTTACGAAGGCTTCGAGAAAATCGCGCACAAACTGATGCCCGGCGATCATCATGAAGAGAAACCGGCGACACCGCAGGTAAAAGATGAGGCCGATGCCAAAAAACGGGAGAAAGAAAAGGTAAAAGGTGCCGTGCGTACCGATTTCATTCTTTCTGCTGAAATTATCGTGATTTCGCTGGGTATCGTCTCATCCGCGCCGTTTATCAATCAGGTCACCGTTATGGTGCTGATTGCCGTCGCCATGACCATCGGCGTTTACGGGCTGGTCGGCGCGATAGTCAAAATTGACGACGCGGGTTTGTATCTCAGTAAGCTGTCGGGCGAGAGCAGTGTGATGAATGGCGTACGCGCGTTCGGCCGCGTCATCGTGAACGCCGCCCCGTGGCTGATGAAAACCCTTTCTGTCGTTGGCACAATCGCGATGTTCCTGGTGGGCGGCAGTATTATCAGCCACGGTTTGCCGTTTATGCACAGCCTGATTGAACCGCTGACCCACGGCCACGAAAGCTGGATCAACACGCTGATTACCGGCGCAACGGATTTAGTGGTCGGCCTTATCGTCGGTGCCGCCGTTCTGGCACTGGTAATGCTCGGGAAGAAGATGTTCGGGAAGAAATAGCGCAGCATAGCTTCCGCCCTCCTCTCACAGGAGGGCGAAACCCTTTCAGGCACTTTACCCCTTAGAAGCCACCAGCATCATAATGTCGCTGGTAAACGAACCGTCGGGCTGGATCTCAAAGTGGCGGGCAACGTCGTCTGACATCTTTTTTTGCAACTCGCGGATGGCGACGGAGAAATGCTCCGGCGTGCGCATGCGGGCAATCCAGCTGGTGAATTCCAGCACCAGACGGTCGGTGGTGACTTCGCCGGCAATCAGACCGGCTCCGGACGCCATTTCCAGCCATTCGCCCGGAGAATAGTTGCGGACGTGCGAGGTGTCGCGCAAAACCTCGACCGTTTGCAGATAGATATCCAGCAGCGGATGCCCCGGCGACACCACGTCCATCATGATAAATTTGCCGCCCGGTTTCAGCACACGCGCCACTTCACGCAGCGCCAGCCCGACATCGTGCCAGTGGTGCGCGGAATACCGGCTGATAATGATATCTGCACTGGCGCTGGCGAACGGCAGTGATTCTGCCACCCCCTGCTGAGTGGTGATATTTTCCAGTTGCTTATCTTTCGCCGCCTGCGCCACCACTTCCAGCATTTGCGCCGACAAATCATAGGCAATCACATTTTTTACGGCGCGCGCTGCAACAAAACTGGCGTGCCCTGCGCCGCAGCCCAGATCAATGACCTGCGCATCCGGGAATGGCGCCAGTAAAACGGCCAGACGTTGTAAATCTGCGCCCTGCGAGTGAACGGCGCTCGTCAGGTAATTTTGCGCCTGCGAACCAAATTGCTTATCGACCGCCTGACTGTGGGTATTTGTTGTCATTTTCATTGCTCCTGTTTGCCTTATTATTTTCGTCGAAACGCCGGTTTCAGATGACCTCAAAATCACTATAGGCATTGTTCTATACGGGTACAATATGAGCATTTATACTGGTATGAGTTACTTCCAGCCTGAGAAAAAATATGATTGATAACGTAGAGTCGCTCAGCGGCCCGGGAGCTTTAGGCGCCTTTTTACGCACGCATCGCGAACGCGTCACGCCGGAAATGGTGGGCCTTCCCGGTTCTGCACGACGCAGAACCAGCGGGCTGCGGCGCGAGGAGCTGGCACAAATCAGCGGCATCAGCGCCACGTGGTATACCTGGATTGAGCAGGGGCGCGATGTGTCTATTTCTGCCGCCACGCTTGACAGGCTGGCGAAATCACTGCAAATGGAACCGGCCGCCCGCGAATATTTGTTCAGTCTTGCGTCGGTGAAAGATCCGCTTGCCGTGCCCCTCTCTGGCGCACCGGATGACAGCCTGAAAAATTGCGTCAATCAGATCACAGGACCCGGTTATCTGCTCGACAGCTGCTGGAATGTGCTGGCGTGGAATCCCCCCGCAGGTGCGCTATTCAGCGGCTGGCTGGGAAAAGTTGAACGGCCTAATCTGCTGGATTTTATGTTTCTGCATCCGCTTTCCCGGCAGCTGGTACCCGACTGGGCAGAACGCGCTAAACGCGTGGTGGCAGAATTTCGTGCGGAGACCAGCCATTACGCTCATTCCGACGCCGTGCGTCAGAAAGTGATCAGCCTGCGCGGGCAAAGCAGCGAATTCAATCAGTGGTGGACGCAACAGGAAGTGCTGGCGCGCGAAGGCGGCGCGCGGCGTTTTAACCACCCGCTCAGCGGCGAAACGCGGTACCGGCAGCAGACGTTTTTCCCGGCGGGTTATGCCGATTGCAAACTGGTGATGCTGGTGCCGGAAAGCTGAATTGCGCTGACGGACAGCCTGCTGTTTTTTCTCACTTATTTGATCTCTACGCTAATTGACATCCAGCGGCCGGATATGTGAGGCTGATTTGATTGGTTTCATAGATGATTTCCGGCTTCCAGGACACCGCAGATGATGACACGCCAGATTTATCAGGACGAAAAAATCGAGATCCGCGCCGCAACCGAACTGGAAGCGATCACGCATTTTGCTGCCGTTCAGGCTTCCGTCGCCGAGATTGGCGAGTGGGAATCCTGGTGCACAGATAAATATTCGCTGGAAGACAGCCGGAAATATCTCACCGACAGCGAGCACAAACGTCATCGCGGCACAGAATTCAATTTCTGTCTGTTTGAACGCGCCACCGGCAATCTGATTGGCAGCGTGGGCATCAACCGCATCAGTCAGGATTATAAGTTTTCTAATCTCGGCTACTGGATCCGCACCGGTTATACCGGTCAGGGTCTGGCCACGCTGGCGGTCAGGGCCACGGCGCAGTTCGCGTTTAAAGAGCTCGAACTGACGCGACTGGAAATCGTCGCGATGGACGGCAATGACGGCAGCCGCCGCGTCGCGGAAAAAGCGGGCGCGACGTCCGAAGGTTTACACCGCAACCGGCTTTATTATCATGGTCAGCCGCGCGACGCCTGGATGTATTCCCTGATCCCCGGCGATCTCTGAGGCTGGCTCCACAAAAAAGATAAGGCAACAGAACATGACTTTCTCTACCCATACCGTTTCTACCGACTGGCTGGCGAAGAATCTGAATTCACCGGACGTGGTCATTATCGATTGCCGTAAATCGAAACCGGGTATTACTCCGCCGATTGATTTTCATGGCAAATATCTCGAGGCGCACATTCCCGGCGCCATTTATGTCGAGGTCGACAGTATTTCCGACTGCACCACCGGCCTGCCGCACATGATGCCAACAGCAGAAGAATTCTCCGCGTCGATGAGCCGCCTTGGCGTGGCCGATACGCAAACCATCGTGCTTTACGATGAAGGGGATTTGTTCTCCGCCCCGCGTGTCTGGTGGATGCTGACCAGTTTCGGCGCGAAAAGCGTGCGCGTGCTCGATGGCGGGCTGAATGCCTGGATTGCCGAAGGTAAACCAACTCAGAGCGGCGAACACACCCGCGTGCCGTCGACGTTCAATGCCAGACTGGTGCGCCCGGTCGTCGCCAGCGCGCAGCAGGTGAAAGATTCCATCGGTAAAGTGCAGATTATCGATGCACGCTCGCAGGCGCGTTTCAAAGCCGAAGCACCGGAACCGCGTCCGGGACTGCACGGCGGGCATATTCCACAGAGCCTCAGCGTACCGTTTACCGAACTGACGCAGGAAGGTCGCATGAAATCGCCGCAGGAGCTGAAAGCAACATTTGAACGGTTGGGCGTGGATCTGAATAAACCGGTGATCACCAGCTGCGGTTCCGGTGTTACCGCCGCGGCGCTGGCTTTCGGGCTTGACGCGCTGGGCGTGAAAGATGTGCTGTTGTATGACGGTTCATGGGCCGAATGGGGCGATGTGAACGAAGATTTCCCGATAGAAACGCACTGATTATCCGCGGGATCTGACAGACAAAACCGGACGCTGAAGCCCGGTTTTTTTAGCTGACAGATTCCGGCATCAGCTCACGCACGCCAAACTCCTCAGCAATTCTTTTCATCTGCCTGATCACTTCATACGCCGGTCGCGGCACCTCGGTAAACGCTTCAATCAGCAACGGTTTACTCACCGGTTCGCGGGAAACTTCATGCAATGCCTGTCTCAGCATCGCCAGATGTTCAGGTGACGTCTGCGCGGAGGTGATCAGCGGAAGCCCCGGCACGGCAGCCGTTTGCCCGACGACAACCAGCCCGCTGACCCGTTCAGGATCGGTGCGACGCAGCAGTTCGAGAGTCACGCAGTCAATCGCCGCAATGTCGGCTTTATGCTGCTGCACGTACAGAAGTGATTCGAGATGGCTGCCGGTCGCCAGCGCCTCAGAGAAGTATTTTCCGTTTTCGGCCAGCGGCGCAACCAGTGCGCGCAGGCTGTTGTAGCCTGACTGCGAATCTGTGCTGTTGAAAGCCAGCCTGCGATGGCGAAAGCTGGTCAGATGTAAGCCGCTGTGTTCTTCACGCGCCAGCAGAAAGCTGCGGTAGCGAAAACCATCACAACCGGGCGCACGGTAACTGAATGTGCCAACCAGCTGCACCTGCGGCAGGCTTTCCACCAGCGGGAAACCGCAGGTCTGGCTCAGCAACAAATCTTTATTCTGCCAGTGCGCCAGCAAATTCGTCGGCCAGCTCAGTGAAACCGGCAGCGGTTTCATGCCCAGCCGCTTGAGTTTACCCAGTAAAGCGACGGTGAAAATTTCCACGTCCAGCGGAGAAATGGCGTACATCGGTAAAGACATCAGCATGATCTGGCAGCTCCGTCAGGGGGTGTCCTGCTGATAATCATAGTCGCTGTGACCGTTTTCTGCTGCCGGATCCCCCGCAGCAAACGGATGCATTTCCACCGCGACCGGCGCGCGCGTATGCTGCCGGAACCACTCGCGGTAGCCTTTTACGACAAACCCTTCGCTGCGCCGGATATACGCATCGCGGTCAGCAAAATATATCTGCCTCAGCGCAAACCACGGCACGCCCGGCAAATCATGATGTACCAGATGATAGTTGAGATTCAGAAATAACAGGCGCCAGACAAAACCGGCTTCGTTGAGCGTGGAACGTGTTTCGGGCGAGTGTTCAGCGCGATGCTCATAGAACGAGCGCACTTTCGTCAGGCTCAGGGCCGGATAGCTGATTGCCAGCACAAACCAGCCCGGAGATACCCCCTGGCGCGCCATCCAGACCAGCAACAGCGCCAGCAAAATCCCATGAACCAGCCACATCGCGACGGTACGCCATTCACCGCGAAAGACGGCCAGCAGTGCGCCAGTCAGCGTGCTGAAAATATCCATCAGCGGGCCGAGTATCATCCGGCCAGGCAAGGTATTGCGCAGACGGACAACGGCCATCATCGCAGGCGTCAGGCTTTCCCAGCTTCTGCGGCTGAAATAATAGGCTTCGGGATCGTCACCGGGGATCGTCAGATGTTCATTTTTGTGATGCTGCAAATGCGTGTCGCGGTAAAGCCCGTAGGGATACCAGACCGCCAGCGGCAAGGTGCCGAGCAGCTGGTTCAGCCAGGCTTTACGTGTGGGATGGCCGTGAATAAGTTCGTGTTGCAGCGACATATACCAGGCGGTAAACCAGATGAGCAAAGGCGTGCCGAGCCACGGACCGAGGCTGTTCCAGAAGAACACCACGGAAAACCAGCCGCCGTAAATGGCGAAAATCAGGCACCACGTCGGTATTTCCAGCCGCCACCAAAGGCTGCGGGAACGCGCTTTAATTTCGCCCCGTTGGTGCGGGCTAAGATAGAAAGAAGAGGACGCCATAATGTGCCGGAGTAAGAAAACGTCGGCACATTATCGGATGACAGTTTGCTGCCGCTAACTAACTTAAAACACTATCTATTGCCAGTTAGCGGTTAAAGCCGGCTCAGCCCTGCAAATCTTTCCGTACGGCCTGAGTGAACTGTTCCATCGGGCAGAAGCCCTGCTTATCCACTTTGCAGCCTTCGATTTGCAACGTGACGCGCTCAGGAGGATTTTTCAGGCTCAGGGCTACGTTGTTACGGATCTGACGTGCTGTCGGATAAACATATTCGATCTTCATCAGATCTTTATCCGCTTTCTTGTCATGCCAGCGCTGGAAGACCACCGTACCGCTGATTGGCGTACGTTCAAATTGCCCCGGCAGGGTGTAATCCTGCGTTTTCAGTGCCGCAAGCAATGAAGCGATGTTCGAATCATGCCCGACCAGCAGAGCCAGTTTTGCCTGCTGTGCAGCTTTCTCATCTGCGGTCGAGGCCTGTTTCGGATCAAGCGCGCCGGAGATGAACGTCAGTAAAGGCTTCGCGGCATTGGCAGCAATCGCCGGAGAGCCAAACAGCGTTTCGTGATACAGATTTTTGATGGTTTCCAGTTTCGTCCACTGATCGTCTGTGCTGATTTTCCCCCACGCTACATCCTTCAGCGGGAAACCTTCGTAATACTGCAGCATGAATGCATCTGCCGCACCGGTTGCCATACGCAACGGCCCGGTAATTCCCGGTTCTTTACCCTGCGTCAGCACTACATCCGAAGGCTGAGACGCCAGATCGCATTGCTGTTTCTCTTTGCAGATTTTGCTGTTTTTATAATCGAGAATATTTTCGAGCAACGCATAGTTCGGCTTCAGACGCTGATTCAGGCCCGGCAAACCGCCCTCGCCCGCGTGCTGGCTGATGGAATTCAGCGCACTGGTTTTAAAACTGTCATTCACTTCGGCGGTAATGATCGGGTTGAATACCGGATCCATTTTGCCAATTTCTACACGGTTGATGACCGGCACATCACAGCCTGGAAATGCGCCGGTGGTGATATGTTTCGCGGTATCAATTGTACGCGGCAGGCTGTTGGCATAGGCGAAAACCTGCTGAGTTTCCGGGCAACCCGCAGCAGGCAGAAGCTTATCTTTCGCCAGCCATGCGCGAAGGTAATGCCCCATATGCTCGGAGATTTGGCCGCCTTTCGGGGTCAGTAACCCCCCTTCTGTTTTCCAGACCGGCCAGGTGTGCGTGGTAGATTCCGCCAGGACATCACCATAATTCACCAGCGGTGCACGGATGCCGTGACGGCTGAGAACCAGCACCTGTTGCAGTTCCAGGTTATCGGATTGTGCGGCCTGAGCGGCGGGCAGTGAGAGTGGTAACAAGCAGGCAAGTGCGGTTAAAGCGAGATAACGCGACGTTGTTTTCACGAGTGTTCCTCTTTATGAATATTCCCTGAAATAAAAAAAGTACCGCACTCATTCTGCGTTCAACAGATTGATAAGTGCGGTGAATTTTCAGCATAGGTGAATATTGAGAAAAAGAGGGAGATCGTGCTCACAACCCCGGCCTGCACTGTCACAAAAGTGTAACAATGCAGAGTATCAGAACTGATACCTCAGCCAGGCGAAGAACACGTTGCCGTTGTTGTAGGTTCCCGGAATATACGTGGCCTGGAAAGTCAGCTTGTTATAACCGATGGAGGCCAGCGGTAAAACGATAGGAATAGGAATATATTTATAGTCATCACGCGCCGTCACGGCGGCCGTATAACCCAGACCTAAACGGAAATCTTTATCCTGCGCAGGTGTCCATATTTTCTCCCAGCCATAACCGCCGATCGGCTCCCATTTATTGTGCGAGTCTTTAAACGCCATAAAATAAATGCCGTTCCAGTTTCCTTTATCATCATAACGGGAAATACCGTAACCGCCGCCCCATGGTCGTTCGTTATATTTGTCAGTTTTCTCTTTATCGTAGGTCAGCCGGTTATGCCAGGTAATAACCGGCAGATACAAATCCTGAGAATCAGAGTCATTCCAGGTGGTGGAGACCTTGTCTTTAAAATCGGACCAGACATTGGCTGCCAGCGATTTGTATTGCACGGTATCCGGATCGCTGACCGGATGTATTCCACTGTTGTTGGCCCACAGGTTTGGGCTAAAAATTACAGACATTAATAAACCGACATCCCTGAGATTTTTCTTATTTACCATATTCAACGTCACTCCTTATCGAAGCAATATCATAAACAAAGCATAAGAAAACAGGTTAAACAGGGTTGTAACAAAAAACGTTTAGACACTTAATTCCCTGAAAATTAAGGGGTGGAGACTTAAATTATCAGAATAGTCTGTAATACTTCTGACTGTTTTAAATTTAATAAAGGTATTTATTAAGTAAAGAAATTCAGTTAAAACTGAAAGCGGAACCAGCCAAACAGAACATTGCCTTTTGTATTCGTCCCCGGCACGTAGGTCGCCTGGAATGTCACCCGCGAATATCCGGCAGACACCAGCGGTAACACCATAGGGAAAGGCACGTAATCATAGTTGTCACGTGCAGAGATGGCGGCAATGTATCCGGCTCCCAGGCGAAATTCCTGATCGCTGAAAGGCTGCCATATCTTTTCATATCCATATCCGGCAACGGGTTCCCAATGATTAAAGGAATCTTTAAACGCCATGGCATAAAGCGCGTGCCAGTTTCCTTTATCGTCATAACGTGAAACGCCGTAACCGCCTCCCCACGGATGTTCATTATATCCGTCAATTTGTTTTTTACTGTGCGTGTGACGATTATGGCGGGTTAATACCGGAATAAAGAGATCTTGCTGTTGAGGTTCATTCCAGGTTTCAGCGATATTATTTTTAAATGAAGACCACAGCCCGTCATTATTTTCTTGTGAAGACATTTCCTGCTGCTGATAATTAGCAACATTTTCCTGCGCCTGTCCATTAATGGACATTAATAATGTACACGTCAAAAGTGAATAAGAGAGTATTGCGCGAGAATTCGCGGAGATTATATTTTCCATTGGCGTAAATGCCCTGTTGAGTTGACCAGGGCATTATATGGCGCTTAACACATATAAATATTTAATAATATATTCAGTAAATATAAACTACTGAGACCCAGATATGCTATTTCATTGTAAAACAGCCGGTTACAAATTTACCCAGCGGCCGTTTTTGACATATCTTCTTACACTCACGAAATTAATATCATGATTACTTTATTTTTTGATATTCGTACATAAAAAAATCCGCAGGCTTTCGCACTACGGATTTTTATTACTTAAGCTTTTTAATGATTAGCCCAGCTGTTTACGCGCGTTGCGGAACATGCGCATCCACGGGCTGTCTTCACCCCACTCTTCCGGGTGCCATGAGTTGCTGACGGTGCGGAAGACACGCTCAGGGTGCGGCATCATGACGGTGACGCGGCCTGAGAGGTTAGTGACAGCGGTGATACCGTTCGGAGAACCGTTAGGGTTGGCCGGATAGTTTTCAGTCGCCTGACCGTTGTTGTCGACAAAACGCAGCGCCACCAGATTGCTGTGTTCGATCTGTGCCAGATGCGCAGCATCACGCACTTCCACATGGCCTTCGCCATGGGAAACGGCGATTGGCATACGTGAACCAGCCATGCCATGCATGAACATTGACGGGCTGGCGGTCACTTCTACCAGGCTGAAACGCGCTTCAAAGCGATCAGACAGGTTGCGCACAAAGCGCGGCCAGTGTTCAGCGCCCGGGATCAGTTCTTTCAGATTCGACATCATCTGGCAACCGTTACACACGCCAAGCGCCAGAGTCTGCGGACGGTGGAAGAATTCAGCGAACTCTTCACGCACGCGGTCGTTGAACAGGACAGACTTCGCCCAGCCTTCACCCGCGCCCAGCACGTCACCGTAAGAGAAACCGCCGCACGCAACCAGCGTATGGAAGTCCTGCAAATCACGGCGACCGGCCAGCAAATCGCTCATATGCACGTCAACCGCATCGAAACCGGCGCGATGGAAAGCCGCCGCCATTTCAACGTGGGAGTTAACGCCCTGCTCACGCAGCACGGCCACTTTCGGACGCGCACCTTTCGCAATATAAGGCGCAGCCACGTCTTCGTCCGGCGCAAAATTCAGTTTCACGTTCAGGCCAGGATCAAGATCGCGGGTTTTGGCCTGATGTTCCTGATCGGCACATTCGGGGTTATCGCGCAGGCGCTGCATCTGCCAGGTGGTTTCTGCCCACCAGGTACGCAATGTGGTGCGGCTTTCGCTGTATACCGGCTTATCGTCCTGCGTGATGATGAAGCGGTCACCGGTTTCAACAGTACCGAGGTAATGCGTGCAGTCTGCCAGACCGAACTGTGCCAGCGTATGTTCGACGGCTTCACGGTCAGAAGCGCGAACCTGAATCACTGCACCCAGCTCTTCGTTAAACAGCGCCGCCAGAGAATCGTTGCCCAGAGCGGCGATATCCGCCGTCAGGCCGCAGTGACCGGCAAAGGCCATTTCCGCCAGCGTGACCAGCAAACCACCGTCGGAACGGTCATGGTAGGCCAGCAGTTTCTGTTCAGAAACCAGCGCCTGCATGGCGTTGAAGAAGCCACCTAGCTGTTCAGCACTGCGCACATCCGCTGGCGTGTTGCCGAGCTGACGATAAACCTGCGCCAGCGCCGTCGCGCCCAGTGCGTTGTGACCGGCACCCAGATCCACCAGCAGCAATGCGGTGTCGCCTTTATCGGTGCGCAGTTGCGGCGTCACGGTATGACGCACGTCTTCGACGCGGGCAAATGCCGTGATGACCAGAGACAACGGTGACGTCATCTCGCGTTGTTCGTTGCCTTCCTGCCAGCGGGTTTTCATCGACATGGAGTCTTTGCCCACCGGAATGGTGATACCCAGTGCCGGGCAAAGCTCTTCGCCGACCGCTTTCACCGCGGCATACAAACCGGCATCTTCGCCCGGGTGACCGGCCGCAGACATCCAGTTAGCAGAAAGCTTAACGCGTTTCAGGCTGCCGATTTCGACCGCGGCCAGGTTCGTCAGTGCTTCACCGACGGCCATGCGACCGGAAGCGGCAAAGTCCAGCAAGGCGATTGGCGCACGTTCGCCCAGAGACATCGCTTCACCGTGATAGCTGTCGAGGCTGGCGGTAGTGACCGCGCAGTCAGCCACCGGGATCTGCCACGGTCCCACCATCTGATCGCGTGCAACCATACCGGTCACGGTGCGGTCGCCGATGGTGATCAGGAAGGTTTTCTCCGCCACAGCAGGCAGATGCAGAACGCGGTTTACCGCTTCGGCAATCTGAATATTTTCGCCGTTGAGATCATCGCCCTTCGCTTTGAGCGTGGTGACGTCACGGGTCATTTTCGGGGTTTTACCCAGCAGTACGTCCAGCGGCATATCAATCGGCTGGTTATCGAAATGGCTGTCTTCCAGAGACAGATGCATTTCTTCTGTGGCTTCACCGATCACCGCGTACGGGGCGCGCTCGCGTTTACAGATCGCGTCGAACTGCGCCAGCTGAGCCGGTGCAACCGCCATGACGTAACGTTCCTGCGATTCGTTACACCAGACTTCCAGCGGGCTCATGCCCGGCTCGTCGTTCAGAATGTCACGCAGCTGGAAGCGGCCGCCACGGTTGCCGTCGCTGACCAGTTCAGGCATCGCGTTGGATAAACCGCCTGCACCCACGTCATGGATAAACAGAATCGGGTTGGCTTCACCGAGCTGCCAGCAGCGGTCGATCACTTCCTGGCAACGGCGTTCCATTTCCGGGTTATCGCGCTGTACGGAAGCAAAATCCAGATCCGCGTCAGACTGGCCGGAGGCCATTGAAGAAGCCGCACCGCCGCCCAGACCGATATTCATCGCCGGGCCGCCGAGCACAATCAGTTTCGCGCCAACGGTGATTTCACCTTTCTGCACGTGATCAGCACGGATGTTGCCGATACCGCCCGCCAGCATGATCGGTTTGTGATAACCGCGCAGCTCAGGGCCATTGTGGCTGTTGACGTTTTCTTCGTAAGTACGGAAGTATCCCAGCAGCGCCGGACGACCAAATTCGTTGTTAAAGGCTGCGCCGCCCAGCGGGCCGTCAGTCATAATATCCAGCGCGGTAACGATACGATCCGGCTTACCGAAATCTTCTTCCCACGGCTGTTCGAAGCCCGGAATACGCAGGTTAGAAACGGAGAAACCGACCAGACCGGCTTTCGGTTTTGCACCGCGACCGGTTGCGCCTTCGTCACGGATTTCGCCGCCGGAACCTGTCGCCGCACCCGGCCACGGAGAGATCGCCGTCGGGTGGTTATGGGTTTCAACCTTCATCAGGATGTGCGCCTGCTCCTGATGGAAATCGTACAGACCGTCTTTCGCATCGGCGTAGAAACGGCCGACCTGCGAACCTTCCATCACGGCAGCGTTATCTTTGTACGCAGAAAGCACGTGATCAGGCGTCTGTTCGAAGGTGTTTTTGATCATCTTGAACAGGGATTTCGGCTGCGTTTCGCCGTCGATAATCCAGTCAGCGTTGAAGATTTTATGGCGACAATGCTCTGAGTTTGCCTGTGCGAACATATACAGTTCGATGTCATTCGGGTTGCGCCCCAACGACGTAAAGGCCTCCATCAGGTAATCAATTTCGTCCTGCGCCAGCGCCAGACCCAGTTTGGTATTGGCGGTTTCCAGCGAGATACGGCCTTCGCCGAGAATATCGACATGCTGAACCGGTGCAGGCTGTTGCTGCGCGAACAGCGCGCTGGCGTCTTCGAGTTTGCCAAAGACGGTTTCCATCATGCGATCATGCAGCAATGCGCCCAGCTGCGACCATTGTGCTTCGGTCAGTTCAGGAGCCTGAACATAAAACGCCAGACCGCGCTCAAGGCGAAGAACCTGAGATAAACCGCAGTTGTGTGCAATATCAGTCGCCTTGGAAGACCACGGAGAAATGGTGCCAGGACGCGGGGTAACCAGCAGTAAACGACCTGTTGGCGCATGTTCAGCGAGAGAAGGACCGTATTTCAGGAGGCGTTGCAGCTTGGTTTGTTCGTCCGAATTCAGCGGCGCGCTGACATCGGCAAAGTGTACATATTCGGCGTAGATATCATTGACCGGAAGGCGTGCTTCCTGACAGCGGGATAATAATTTGTTAATGCGAAAAGCCGACAAAGCGGGCGAACCACGCAGTATTTCCATAATCACAGATCTCTCGTCTTCGAAGACACTGACCACAGTGCTTCATTGGGCGCAACAGGGGGAAAACGCGGGCTATTATAAAGAAAGCTTGCGGCATACGAAACCGTTTGCGTCGGGAATATTGATATTCACTCATAACCTTATAAATATTGCGGTTAATATGAATAATGTTGCAGACTGCCGTTTTGTTGAGCAAAATGCGTCAGCACTGGGGATATAACCATAGAAACTGCACAGCACATCGTAAAAAAACAAGAGCGCCGCAGCGAGATAACTATTTGACGCGACTAAAAATTAACTATGTTCTGATGGGGATTGCCGCCCTGTTGCTGGCTCTGGCCTTATGGCCTGCCGTCCCGTGGCACAGAGGCGAAGGCGACCAGTTGGATCAGATAAAATCCCGTGGAGAATTGCGCGTAAGCACGCTCAATTCTCCACTGACTTTTATGGACTCCCCGGAAGGAAATCTCGGCTTCGATTACGAACTGGCTAAACGCTTCGCAGATTATCTGGGCGTAAAGCTGGTGGTGAATCAGCACACCACGATCGAGTCCATGTTCGACGATCTGGACAACAACAAAACCGACATGCTGGCTTCCGGGCTGGTGTATAACAATACGCGCCTGAAAAACTACCGTGCCGGGCCGGAATACTATTCCGTTTCTCAGCAACTGGTTTACCGGCAGGGAGCCGCGCGCCCGAAAAGTTTTGCGGATGTAAAAGGTACGCTGGTGGTTTCCGCCGGCAGTGCGCACATCCTGACGCTGGAAGCTGCCGCCAAAAAATACCCCAATCTGACGTGGACCACGACGGACAAACTTTCGCCGCGCGATCTGTTACAACAGGTTGAGAACGGCAAACTGGATTACACGCTGGGAGATTCCGTCACCATCGCACTGATGCAGCGCGTTTATCCGCGTCTGGCCGTGGCTTTTGATGCCACGGAAGATGAGCCGGTGACCTGGTATTACCGCAAGGAACCGGATGACGACAGCCTTTCTGCGGCGATGCTGGACTTTTTCAGCCAGATTTCCGAAGACGGTACGCTGGAGAAACTTGAGGAGAAATACCTCGGGCACGTCGGCGATTTTGATTATGTCGATACGCGAACTTTCCTGAACGCCATCGACAGTACGCTGCCGGTTTTGCAACCGCTGTTTGAAAAATACGCGGATAAAATTGACTGGCGGCTGCTGGCGGCGATTGCCTATCAGGAATCCCATTGGGATCCGCAGGCAAAATCTCCGACCGGCGTGCGCGGCGTGATGATGCTGACTCGCACCACAGCGGATGGCCTGAATGTCGATGACCGGACCGATGCCGAGCAAAGTATTCGCGGAGGCGCTCTGTATCTGTCGCACCTGATGGATAAGATGCCGGAATCGATTCCCGAAGATGAACGGATCTGGTTTGCGCTGGCAGCATACAACATGGGTTACAGCCACATGCTCGACGCCCGTAAGCTGACGGCGCAGCAAAAAGCCAATCCGGACAGCTGGGCCGATGTGAAGCAGCGTCTGCCGATGCTCAACCAGAAGCGCTATTTCAGCCGCACAACGTATGGCTACGCGCGCGGCACGCAGGCGTACAATTATGTGGAAAACATCCGCCGCTATCAGCTCAGTCTGGTCGGGTATCTGATGGAGAAAGAGAAGCAACAGGCGCAGAAAGCGGCGTTGCAGGCTCAGCTGGGCCAGGGTTATCCGGTCGTGGACGCAAAAGAAGCCCTGGCGCCGTAGCATTTATAGCAACGAGCGGGCTTATTCTTCAGAGGTATTACCGGCTTGCGCAGCGCGCTCTGCCAGCCGCAGCGCCTTTTTCTGGTTGCGGCGTAAACGAAAGAACGCGCTCAGCTGTTCGGAACATTCTTCCGCTAAGACGCCCGGCAGAATTTCCACTCGATGATTCATGCCCGGATGGCGCAAAACGTCCAGCAGGGAACCGGCGGCACCGGTTTTGGCATCCGCTGCGCCATACACCACGCGACGGATACGGCTGTGGATCATCGCCCCTGCGCACATAACGCAAGGCTCAAGCGTGACGTACAGCGTGGCATCCAGCAGACGGTAATTTTGTACAGCACTTCCGCCGAGGCGCAGCGCCATAATTTCCGCATGCGCAGTCGGATCATGATGCCCGATAGACCGGTTCCAGCCTTCGCCAATCACCTGTTTATCCAAAACCAGCACAGCGCCCACCGGCACTTCGCCTTCATCCTGCGCTTTCAGCGCCAGATTCATGGCATATCGCATCCAGTGTTCGTGTTCTTTCATTTCTGCTAATCCGTTACCCAACTCTGCGTCCGACACTTCAACCTCAATCTCTTTTTAGCGGCCAGCAGTATACCTGCGTCATCCCAATGCAAACAGGCCGGAAACCGGCCTGTTTTAGAATGATAGTTAAGACGAAGGTCCGGCGGCGGAATTATTCCAGTTGCTGGAGTTCGCCCAGCTTGCTGACGCGAAAGCGGTGCTCGCAGAAAAACAGCAGCGGGTTGTCCTGTTTGCTGTCGCTGTAGCCACTGTAAAGTTTCAGCGGAGAACCGATGCGGCGTTCAAGCTGAACCACTTTCTCCTCACCCAGGCAGCGCAGTGGCAGCACCCAGCCGCCTTTACCGCGCGCAATGCGGCTGCCCACCAGACGCACTTTTGGCAGAAACAGCGACGCGTTATACACCTGCTGAACCAGATTTTCCGGCGATCCGGTGATCAGCCACACTTCGGTATCATCACTGTCGAGGTATTCACGCAGCCGCCGCTGTACAACCGGGAACTCCACCACTTTGTGGCGAAACGCGGTGACAAACTGCAATTCCAGCGCTTTAAGCCGGGCTTCGCTGTGACCAAAAGTGATCGACCAAAGCAGCAAACTCATCGGCCAGCGCGCGGCCCGCCCGTGCATCAGCAATCCAATCGCCACCAGCGGCAAGACCGGGATCACCAGAATCAGGTTCTGCGGCATCCGCCGGAGCAAAAACCGCAAAAAACTCCCGAACATGTCCTGCTGGTGCAGTGTTCCATCAAGATCAAAAAACACGACCCGTCGATCAGGCTTCGTACTCAATCCGTTACTCCTCGGGATCGTTGAACCCCATCAGCCAGGTAAAAATAAAACCAGCCAATACCGTAATGACTAAACCGGCGAGATACAACATGACTTTGCCGGAAATAATGGTCAGCGCCAGCGGCAATCCGGAAATACCAAAAGTGATCACCGTCGCGACTTTCCAGTAACAGATTAGCGCACCGCCGACCGCGCCGCCTAAACAGGCACCGATAAAAGGCCGCCCCAGCGGTAATGTCACCCCGAAAATCAGCGGTTCGCCGATACCTAAAATACCGACCGGCAGCGCGCCTTTAATCACTTTTTTCAGCCGCGCATTGCGGGTTTTCATGTATACCGCCATGGCCGCCCCAACCTGCCCGACGCCTGCCATCGCCAGAATAGGCAGTAACGGGTTAGAACCGTGCGCCTGAATCAGTTCAACGTGGATCGGCACAAGCCCCTGATGTAACCCCGACAAGACCAGCGGCAGGAAAGCGCCCGCCAGCACTGCGCCAACCAGCAAACCGCCTTTATCTATCGCGATATTAACGCCGTGCGCGATGCCGTCAGAAATGAAACCGCCGATCGGTTGCAGGATGACAATAGCGAGCGTGGCAGTAATCAGCGTGGTAATCAGCGGATTCAGGATCAGCTCCACCGATTCCGGCAGTAAATTACGCAGCCGTTTTTCAAGCCAGCACATCAGGGCTACCACTAAAAGCACGGCAATTACTCCGCCGCGTCCCGGCTGCAACGTTTCGCCAAACAGCGTAATTTGCGCCAGCGCCGGGCTGGAGAGAATGCCGGCCATTACGCCGCCCATCGCCTGTGAACCGCCGAACACGCGGGCCGCATTCACGCCCACGAGAATATTCATGATGGCGAAAACCGCGCCGCCAAAAATCGCTAACAGCCCGAGAATATTCGGGAAATCCGTGGCAATGGAACCGGCAATATCTGGCCGCTTGAGCAGGTTGATAATGCCCATGATCAGCCCCGACGCGATAAAGGCCGGTATCAGCGGAATAAAGACATCAGCCAGTTTGCGCAGCGCCCCGCTCATCGGCGCGGAGTATTTGGCTTTCGCGCTGGCTTTGTTACGCGCGATATCATTCTGAACCGGCGCATCGGTGGTTCTGAGCAATGTGCGCATGGCATCCACGACTTTCGCCGCCGCACCCGGCCCGACGATAAACTGATGCTGATCCCCCTGCTTAAGGTAGCCTTTAATGCCTTCCAGTGTTTTCAGGCGGGTCAGATCCAGACGCGCGTCGTCATGCACTTCCACACGTACGCGGGTCATGCAGTTTTCCAGTTTACTGATATTTCCTTCGCCGCCGACACCCTGCAAAATCTGTGAAGCCAAGAGATTCGTTTTATCCATCGCCATGCTTTTCTCTCCGTATTATTCCGCCAGAGCAGCGCGCAGGAATCCATTATGGTGACTCAGGCGTGCCTTCGCCTCGGACGCATCAATACCTGCCAGCAGCATCAGGATAGCCGGTTTAACGTCGAAACCGGTTTGCGATAATGCCTGTTCAGCGTCTGCGCGCGAGGCTCCGGTGGCTTCCACCACAATGCGGCAGGCGCGGTCGACGAGCTTCACGTTGGTGGCTTTTACATCGACCATCAGGTTCTGGTAAACCTTGCCGGTTTTAACCATCGCACCGGTCGAAATCATATTCAGCACCAGTTTTTGCGCCGTGCCGGATTTCAGACGGGTCGAACCGGTCAGGGCTTCCGGGCCAACCACCGGTGAAATTTCGATGTTTGCCTCGCGGGCAATCGGGGAATCCGGGTTACAGGAAATGGCGACCGTCGCGCATCCCAGGTCCGTTGCGTAGCGCAGTGCGCCAATCACGTAAGGTGTGCGGCCGCTGGCAGCAAGCCCGACGACGGTATCTTTGTCCGTAAGATTGAGGTTTTTTAAATCTTCAACGCCCAACGTTTTGCTGTCTTCCGCACCTTCCACGGCTTTCAGCATCGCGCCAGGGCCGCCGGCAATCAGCCCGACGACCATCCCGTGCGGCACGCCAAAAGTCGGCGGACATTCAGATGCATCGAGAACGCCGAGGCGGCCACTGGTTCCGGCACCGAGATAAATCAACCGGCCACCGGCTTTAAAAGAGGCCGCCGCGCTGTCTACCGCTTTCGCAATTTCCGGTAAAACTTTCTGAATCGCTTCCGGCACTTTACGATCCTGCTGGTTGAAGCAGGTCACCAGCTCAAGCGTGGACATCTCATCCAGATTCATGGTTTCCGGGTTACGTGTTTCTGAAACAAGGGTTCCCAGGTTAGCGTTATGGCTCATGATGTTCTCCTGAATATTTAATTCAAATTAGTTACGTGATATTTGAATATTTTATTCATCATTGCGAGGAATATTTGCTATTTTAGATAACATAATCCGTAAAACGTGATGTCAGTATTCAGAGAGGCTGGGAAAAACCACCATGAGCTGCATGATCCGCATCCGCCAGCTTTACCCGACACTGGCACAAAATGACCGAAAACTGGCTGACTTTTTACTGGCGGAGCCGGAACAGGCGCGCCATCTAAGTTCACAAAAACTGGCTGAAATGGCCGGTGTCAGCCAGTCCGGCGTGGTGAAATTCGCTCAGAAGCTGGGCTACAAAGGCTTCCCCGCGCTGAAACTGGCCATGAGTGAATCGCTGGCATCCCCCAATAACAGTGAGCCGGTTACCGTCCATAATCAGATTCTGAGTACGGACAGCCTGCACGTTGTGGGGGAAAAGCTGCTGGCCGAAAAGCAGTCTGCGCTGCGTGCTACGCTGGATATCAACAGCGAGCCGCGTCTGCAAATAGCCCTTTCAATGCTGACAGATGCCAGAAAAATTGTGCTGACGGGCATCGGCGCGTCAGGGCTGGTCGCGAGAGATCTGGCGTATAAATTGCTGAAAATCGGCGTCACAGCCATCGCGGAATCCGATACGCACGTGCTGATTGCCACCGTTCAGGCACTGTCAAAAGACGATTTATTGCTGGCGATTTCTTCCAGCGGTGAGCGCAGTGAAATCAATCTGGCGGCACGGGTGGCGAAAGAGAGCGGCGCAAAAGTGCTGGCACTGACCGGCTTCTCGCCAAATTCATTGCAGCAGCAGGCTGACCATTGCCTGTATACGGTCGCCGAATTACCGGCAACGCGCGGCGCGGCGCTTTCGGCTACCACCGCGCAATCTTCCCTGACGGATTTACTGTTTGTTGCACTGGTTCAGCAGGATACAGAGCATGCGCCGGAACGGATCCGCCACAGCGAAGAGCTGGTAAAAAAGCTGGTTTGATCAGGATCATTTGAGATGTGGAAAGGCGCGGGTGCGGATCCTACGCCAGCGCAATTCTGCTATACTGCGCGCCCTGATTATTGACGATACGAGAAAGACTATGGCCCTGCTGATCACACACAAATGCATAAATTGCGATATGTGCGAACCGGAGTGCCCGAATCAGGCGATCTCGATGGGCAATGAGATCTATGAAATCGACAGCGATCGCTGTACGGAATGTATCGGTCATTACGATAAACCGACCTGTCAGAGTGTCTGCCCGATCGACAATACGATCATCATCAATCCAGCACATAAAGAAACCAACGAAGAGCTGTGGGATAAATTCGTGGTACTGCATCACACCGTATAATTCACGGCGTGATGCACTGAATTAATTTTCGATAATTACGGTTGCACAGGCATAACGGCGTTCATCAGCCAGCGTGACATGCACCGATTTCACGCCCATTTCTGCCGCCATTTCCGCTGCGCGCGCATGGAATACCAGCCCCGGTTTCCCGAGACTGTCATTGACCACTTCAAACTGCTCAAACGCCAGACCGTTGCGGATCCCGGTTCCCAGCGCTTTTGCTGCTGCTTCTTTGACGGCAAAACGCTTGGCCAGAAAGCGAACCGGCTGCTGATGTTGCTGGTAAACAGCCCATTCATTCGCGCACAGAATACGGCGCGCCAGCCGGTCACCACTGCGTTCAATCACAGCTTCGATACGGGTTATTTCAACGATATCCGTACCTAAACCTAAAATGCTCATTAACGGCGTGCTTCCCGCATCAGGTTTTTCATTTCGCGCACGGCACCAGACAACCCGTCAATCACCGCCTGACCGATAATCGCGTGGCCGATATTCAGCTCATGCATTTCCGGCAGAGCCGCAATCGGCTGCACGTTATGGTAAGTCAGACCGTGGCCCGCATTAACCTTCAGGCCTTTGCCCGCGGCGTACGCTGCACCTTGTTTGATGCGTTCCAGTTCAGCCAGACGCTCAAGATCGGTTTGGGCTTCAGCGTAAGCACCGGTGTGAATTTCAATATAAGGCGCACCGACGGCAACTGCGGCGTCAATCTGACGCAAATCCGGGTCGATAAACAGGGAAACCAGAATGCCCGCTTCGCTGAGACGGGAAACGGCGACTGTCATTTTGTCGAGCTGACCAGCCACGTCCAGCCCGCCTTCGGTGGTCACTTCTTCGCGTTTTTCCGGCACCAGGCAGCAGAAATGCGGCAGAATTTCACAGGCGATCCCGACCATTTCATCGGTCACGGCCATTTCCAGATTCATACGGGTCTGGATAGTCTGGCGCAAAAGACGCACATCACGGTCGGTGATATGGCGGCGATCTTCTCGCAGGTGAACAGTAATGCCGTCCGCCCCCGCCTGCTCGGCGATAAACGCAGCCTGGACCGGATCAGGATAAGCCGTACCACGCGCATTACGCAGTGTCGCGATGTGATCAATGTTAACGCCCAACAGCAACTCAGCCATAACAGCTCCAGATTTTTGAATGGATTGATTTAAGAATGGAACAAAAACGTTTTACGCAGTTTACACCTTAGCGGATGTCGGGGTGTAGAGCAGAGTCTGAATTAACCGACAGAATTGTCAGAAGATGAGACGGGCTTTTTAACCTGAAACTGGCGGAACAGCTCACGGCTTTTCAGCGGTTTCCCGCCGAGATACGGCTTCAGCGCCATGCGCGTGAAACGTTTGGCAGCGCGCAAGGTAACGACGTCAAATTCACGGCTGGCGAGGGCTTTTAAATCCCTGCCGGTGAAACTGGAATTGTCGATAACCAGGCTGGCGATAAACCCTTTCTCTTCGCGGTAACGGTAAGTCATGGTGTCACTGACTTCTTCGCCGCTGCCAGCGCAATGCAGAAAATCCACGCCGTAGCCCAGATGGTACAATAGGGATAATTCGAACTGGCGCAGGGCATATTCCGGCGAGCCTGTGGCACCGGCCAGATTTTGCAGGCAATTCAGATAATCGAAGAATAAGGCGGAATAGTTCGCTTCCTGCTCGAGTACGCGGGAAACCAGTTCATTAACGTACAGGCCGCTATAAAGCATCAAACCAGAAAGGGGAAGTGCCAGAGAAACCGGCTCGGCGTTGCGCAGGGTTTTGACTTCTCCCCGCCCGCTCCAGCGAACCAGTAAAGGCGTAAAAGGCTGCAGGCAGCCTTTCAGATTGGACCGGCGGCCACGCGCACCTTTAGCCAGTATGCGTACCCGCCCTTGTCCCTCAGTGAAGAGATCCAGCATCAGGCTGGTTTCACTGTAAGGTCGCCCATGCAAAACAAATGCGCGTTGCCAGCCTTCCATAGGCGCGGACCTTATAAGTCGTCTACATAACCCAGGCTGCGCAATGCACGTTCGTCATCTGCCCAGCCGGATTTGACCTTAACCCATAACTCAAGATGGACTTTCGCTTCGAACATGTTTTCCATGTCCTGGCGGGCTTCGATGCCAATCGTCTTGATTTTAGAGCCTTTGTTACCGATAACCATTTTCTTCTGGCCTTCACGTTCTACCAAAATCAGGCCATTGATATCGTAACCACCACGCTCGTTAGTGACGAAACGTTCGATTTCAACGGTGACTGAATACGGCAGCTCTTCGCCCAGGAAACGCATCAGTTTTTCACGGATGATTTCAGAGGCCATAAAGCGCTGTGAACGGTCGGTAATGTAGTCTTCCGGGAAGTGATGAATCGCTTCCGGCAGACGTTTGCGAACCAGAGCGGCGATGGTGTCTACGTTGGTCCCTTTCTCAGCAGAGATAGGCACGATATCGACGAAGTTCATTTGCTCGCTAAGGAACTGCAAATGCGGCAGTAATTTAGATTTATCGGTGACGTTATCAATCTTGTTGATAGCCAGCAGAACCGGCGATTTCAAATCACGCAGTTTGTTGACGACCATTTCGTCATCAGCAGTCCAGTTTGTGCCTTCAACCACGAAGATCACCAGTTCAACATCACCAATTGAGCTGCTTGCAGCACGGTTCATCAGGCGGTTGATTGCACGTTTTTCTTCGATGTGCAGCCCCGGGGTATCCACGTAAATAGCCTGATATGGCCCTTCAGTATGGATGCCCATGATGCGGTGACGCGTGGTTTGTGGTTTGCGTGAAGTAATGGAGATTTTTTGCCCCAATAATTCATTAAGCAATGTAGATTTGCCGACGTTAGGACGGCCTACGATTGCAACAAAACCACAGTAACTTTTTTCTTCGCTCATTCAAGCTCCAGCTGTATCAGCGCTTGTTCCGCTGCCGCCTGCTCGGCTTTTCGGCGACTTGAACCGGTTCCTACAACCGGCTGGTTCAAGCCACTAACCTGGCAGTGGATGGTAAACTCCTGATCGTGCGCTTCACCGCGAACCTGCACAACCAGATAAGAAGGCAACGGCAGATGGCGACCTTGCAAAAACTCCTGTAAACGGGTTTTTGGGTCTTTCTGCTTATCACCGGGACTGATTTCGTCTAAACGACTACGGTACCAATCGAGAATCAGCTTTTCGACGGTCTGGATATCACTGTCCAGGAACACGCCGCCAATGAGTGCCTCCACCGTATCCGCGAGAATTGACTCACGGCGGAAACCACCACTTTTCAATTCGCCCGGCCCTAAACGCAGGCATTCGCCGAGATCGAATTCACGTGCCATTTCAGCTAACGTATTTCCGCGTACCAGCGTGGCACGCATACGACTCATATCGCCCTCGTCTACGCGAGGAAAGCGATGGTACAAAGCGTTAGCAATTACATAACTAAGAATTGAGTCACCCAGGAACTCTAAACGCTCATTGTGCTTACTGCTGGCGCTGCGGTGAGTCAGTGCCTGCAATAAAAGCTCCTGCTGTTGAAAAGTGTAGCCCAGCTTCCGCTGAAGCCTGTTTATTACAATGGGATTCATGAGTTACCAATAGATCAAGAATGCGTCAAAAACTTCAGCATACGGAACAGGCCTGCTTCGCCCTAAGCCAATCCAAAGCTGTTTCGTTTGCAGTGGCTCCCTCTGTTCTTTTGTGTTTTTGTTCTTTTCAAAGAAAAACTAAAAATCAGGGGGCCAACTTTTATCGCCCGAAAGGATATTCTACAACGGGTGAAAATATAATGCTGCGCTAATATAGCCGCCAAAACAGAAGTTGCAGGAGCCAGAGCTTCCTGCAACTTGAATTATCGGGCTGCTGACGCCAGCAGATTAATGAATCCCACCAATACGGCTTAAACGAACACCGGTCGGCCATTCACCTTCCTGCTTTTTAAAGCTCATCCAGATTGCAGAGGCTCTGCCCACTAAATTCTGCTCTGGCACGAAGCCCCAATAACGGCTATCGGCACTGTTATCACGGTTGTCGCCCATCATGAAATAATGGCCGGCCGGAACAACCCAGGTTCCCAGAGGCTGACCCGGTTGCTGATAATACGCACCCAGTTGGTCACGCGCGCCAGGCACGGTCAGAATACGGTGAGTCACATTGCCCAGCGTTTCATTACGTTGCACCAGACGAACGCCGTCCTGCGGAACGTTGCCGGTCGGCGGAGTCTCAAAGAAACCGCTGCTTGCTTCGCCTCCAGAAGACTGGCCGAAAGTCTGTACAAAATCACTGGCTGTGCCCGTGTCGTAAGTCACCGCAAGCGCCGTATTGCAACTCTGTCCATTTTCACAGGCAGGCTGAACGGTCACCTGCTTGCTGAAGGGATCATAGGTTACGCGATCGCCCGGCAGCCCCACTAAACGTTTAATATAGTCAACGCTCGGATCACGTGGGTATTTAAATACCACCACATCGCCACGTTTTGGTTCGCCAGTCGGAATAAGCTTGGTCTGAGTGATCGGATCTTTCAGACCATAGGCGTATTTTTCCACCACAATGAAATCGCCAATCAACAGCGTTGGCATCATTGAACCGGACGGGATCTGGAAGGGTTCATAAATAAATGAACGCACCACGAACACGACTAACAGTACCGGGAATACAGAAGCACAGGTTTCCACCCAGCCTGGCTGCTTCGCGACCTTGCTCAGCGTGACGTCGTCAACTGCACCGCCAGTTTCGGCCTTAATTTTAGCAATTTTCGCCCGACGTGCGGGTGCCAGCTTGAAACGATCAAGGCACCAGATAATCCCTGATACCAGCGTTGCAATCGCCAGAATCAGGGCAAACATGTTAGCCATGCATACTCCCTACAACTCAATTAAGGATTTATTTGCTGTCTTTGCCTACGTGAAGAATGGCCAGGAACGCTTCCTGTGGTAACTCAACGTTACCCACTTGCTTCATACGTTTCTTACCATCTTTCTGTTTCTGCAACAGTTTTTTCTTACGGCTTACGTCACCGCCATAACACTTGGCGAGAACGTTTTTACGTAATTGCTTAACCGTCGAACGGGCAATGATGTGAGCACCAATCGCCGCCTGGATTGCAATGTCGAACTGCTGACGCGGGATTAATTCCTGCATCTTCTCAACCAGCTGGCGTCCACGGAACTGTGAGTTGCCACGGTGAGTGATCAGCGCCAGCGCATCCACACGGTCGCCATTGATTAGAACATCAACACGCACCATGTCAGAAGTCTGGAAACGTTTGAAATTGTAATCAAGAGACGCATAACCGCGCGAAGTGGACTTCAGACGGTCAAAGAAATCGAGCACGACTTCCGCCATTGGAATTTCGTAAGTCAGCGCAACCTGATTGCCGTGATAAACCATATTGGTCTGCACGCCACGTTTCTCAATACATAACGTGATCACGCTGCCCAGATATTCCTGCGGCATCAGCATGTGACATTCGGCGATAGGCTCGCGTAATTCGAGAATGTTGTTCAGCGCAGGCAATTTAGAGGGGCTGTCGACATAAACGGTTTCGTTACCGGTGGTCAGGACTTCATACACTACCGTCGGTGCGGTGGTGATCAGATCCAAATCGTATTCACGTTCCAGACGTTCCTGAATGATTTCCATGTGCAGTAAGCCCAGGAAACCACAGCGGAAGCCGAAGCCCAGCGCGGTAGAACTTTCTGGTTCATAGAACAGGGAGGCGTCGTTCAGGCTGAGTTTACCCAGCGCGTCACGGAAGTTTTCATAATCGTCAGAGCTGACCGGGAACAGGCCGGCATAAACCTGAGGCTTCACTTTCTTGAAACCAGGCAACGCTTTGTCCGCAGGCTGACGCGCTAATGTCAGGGTATCGCCTACCGGCGCGCCCAGGATGTCTTTGATCGCGCAAACCAACCAGCCAACTTCGCCGCAGTTCAGGATGTCTTTATCAACACGTTTAGGCGTGAAAATACCCAGACGATCGGCGTTATACACCTGACCGGTACTCATGACTTTAATTTTGTCGCCTTTTCTCATGGTGCCGTTTTTGATACGCACCAGAGAAACCACGCCAAGGTAGTTATCGAACCAGGAGTCGATGATCAATGCCTGGAGCGGCGCTTCCGGATCACCTTCCGGCGGCGGAACATCACGAACCAGACGTTCCAGCACTTCTGGCACGCCAACACCGGTTTTCGCCGAGCAACGTACCGCGTCGGTCGCATCGATACCCACGATGTCTTCGATTTCCTGTGCAGCACGATCGGGATCAGCGGCTGGCAAATCGATTTTGTTAAGAACCGGAACCACTTCCAGATCCATTTCCATCGCGGTGTAACAGTTTGCCAGGGTCTGCGCTTCTACGCCCTGACCGGCATCGACCACCAACAACGCACCTTCACAGGCGGCCAGAGAACGGGAAACTTCATAAGAGAAGTCAACGTGCCCCGGGGTGTCGATAAAGTTCAGATGATAAACCTGACCGTCTTTCGCTTTGTAATCGAGGGTAACGCTTTGCGCTTTAATGGTGATGCCGCGTTCACGTTCCAGATCCATTGAATCGAGAACCTGCGCTTCCATTTCACGATCGGACAAGCCACCGCAAATTTGAATAATACGGTCTGACAGCGTCGACTTACCGTGGTCAATGTGGGCAATAATGGAGAAATTTCGTATATGCTTCATTATAAAAGTTTTTCTGCCTTGGTATTTCTGAATCATTCGCCATGAACATACAGCGACGGTTTGTAGGTTGGCTGTCTTTCGCCTAAGTCGCAGCATTCTACATGCCAGCACTGGGAAAACCTAGTCTCGGCACACCCTAACTCCAGATTATGCGAGCTTTCCCATCAGGAAGAGGTCAACTTTTCATTTATTTTCATTTGTCGCCTCTTTGCGCCTGCCAGCAACGTCCATTAATCCGAGTCCGGAAAATACAAACGCCTTCTGTTTATTTTAGGAAAATGCCCATATACAAAAACAGACACCGCGACTTAATATATTGTTATAAAAAGAAATAACTCTCCCCCAACCTACTTAGGTTTTAATTACTGTCTTCTTTAAACAACTTTTTTATTTTAATTCAATCCGGTCACAAGGTTAGCGATATGATCAATGAAGGGCGGCTGCTCAGTCAGCATGGCTTTGCCAAAGCCAACTCGTGGATCACTCTGGTCCTGTCAGTTCTGTTACTGATCGGCGGCGCGGTGCAAATTGCATTCCTGCTGGCTTTCGGGCATACCGCAGCCGGGCTGCACAGCGTTGTGCTATCTGCTTTGCTCAGCATTGCGCTGGGGATTGTCCTCATCATGCTAAGACGCTTCATCCGTCCACATCAAATCTATCAGCTGCATGAAAACGGTATTTTAGTTATAAGCCAGACGGATAAAAAGAATCGTTTTATTCCGTTCGAAAGGATTATAGATATATATCGTTTCAGAACCGGTAAATATACACGTCGCATTTTAAACACGATGATATTTCGTGAAGAAAATAGCAAAACCTGGCATAGGATCACGCCAAACATTGCTCATTCCGAGCGGTTAATTGAAGTTATTAAAAACGAACAACTGATGTTTCGTGGTCCGTGGGCATTAAATACATTGGCTCAGGGTGGCGATATTCTTTTTACCCGTCTGCTCAATGCCCGCTGCGGATTTAAACGGTTTATCAGCTCTAACCTTCTGGCAACGCACGAAAAACGAATCAGGTTGAGCGCGCTGATGCTGACCACGGATGAAGGGAAAATGGTGCCGGTTGAAGACATTCAGTTTATCAGCGGTGGCAGCAACAGCCCGCTGATTCGATTGCTGGATAAACACGGCAGGATCCTGTTTTCCGTGCACTATACCTCGCTCTCAAGCGCAGATCTTTTCATCGCGCTGATTGAGCATATGATTCAGAACCGTATACCTGTCAGAAACTAAAAATGCCACTGAATCAAAAGAAACAGTGGCATTTATACGCATCATGAATGGAGAGGTTTTAGCTGTCAGCAGAGTAGCGGAATGCATTCGGTGGTAACCCGACCTGCAAGACCACCGGCTGATAACCAGTTTTGCCGTCGACTTTTGCCGCCAGCGCTTTTGCAATCAGGAAGCCCAATCCACCGCCGAGCACAGCACCAATCACTGCATACATATCTTCTTTCAGCAGGGCCTGTAGCAACCCGCCGCCAGCAATGACACCAAACAATGGCGTCATATAAACCAAAAATGCCGAACGAAGAAGGCTTCCCTCGGGGATCCCAAGTTCGACTTTCTGACCCGGTTCCAGACGTTCATTGATGCTGACCTGAAGATTATGCTCGGTTTGTGGCCCTAACTCATTCAATACGCGGGCACCACAACCTGAGCGTGAATGGCAGCTACTGCAACCCGCCTGCGTTTCACAACGCAGCGTTGCAATACCATTTTGCCACGAGATAACTGTGGCCCATTCTTTCATCATGTGATCACCCGTTTTTTTAGTCAAAAGTCATTTTGCGGAGAAGACGATACTGTCAGCAATACGTTTGGCTGTTGAAGGTGGCAATTCTCCGACAACGGTAATTTCATTGCCGTTGCGAATTTCTGTCTGCACCGTTCTGCGCCCCTGCCTGATTAACTGCTCAGAGGGCCCGCTGGTCGTAGAGCTGATATTGACGGAGAAACTGAATAATCCATCAGTATACAGACGTGATTCTATCGTGACGGGCATATTTGGCAAGTTTCTGCGACTGCTTGCCACTTCCGTGACACCCGCCGGAAGCCATTTCACCTGCCAGCTAAATTTCGCCTGCTCGGAAGCAGGTAAAGAAAGCACAGGCGGTAAACTTGCTTTTTCCAAATCAGCCAGCATGCCAATGGCTTGCTTTCCATCATCAAAACTGATGACACGGAACTGCTCCAGTGTTTCACCGTCTCTGTCTAACAGATCAACACGCATAGGCAATTTCGTCTGCTCGTCCACCCAGATGACATAGCTGAAACGCGTACCATCCCGCGAAACAACGCGGATAACCTGACTCAGGCGATCGGCAGCACGGGCGCGACCTACGGCAATAAAGTCGTAGTATTTTGAAAGCAGGGAGAAATCACTGAAAACGATGGAAGGAAGGGAATCAACGATATGATCGCCATCCAGAGTGAAAGGCTGTAACCCGGTCTCAAAGTAGCTGATGTCTTTTCCACGCTGGACAATTTCACGGCGCGGCCCATCCATCAGAACCAGCTGAGCGAGTAAGACTTCCTTCGAGACAGCATGACGATAGCGAAAGGAGTCAATCCCCTGCTTCGTGATGTTGATAAAACCCATTTCATAATTCAGCGACTGGCTGGCTTTACCCATTTCTTGTAATAACGCCTCGGAAGTCGGTTCTGCCGAGGCGATACTTGAAGAAAGCAGGCTGCCCGTCGCTAAACAAACGGCAAACCAAAATTGCTTCATTACTGCGTTTGCGTTCCTAAAGACTGAGTTCCGGGGACCTGAACAGCAGCTTGCTGCGGCGTGATCGGTTCGAGCTGAAGCTGCTCAGAGTGCAAGCGGCGCTGCAGTTCGTAATCCTGCAACATAGCATTGATGCGTTTACGTTGCTCCTGCACATTTTGTTGCCCGCTGGTGGTATTGCCTTCATTTGGCACGCCGAAGCTCACCGGAGAAGCTTTACCCATCATAGGCAACGTATTGAACGCAGGAGTTTCCGGAGAAGCACCCGTTGCGTCAGGCTGATTGTAGTGCTGCACACCCACAATCACGGCCAGAGACACACACGCGGCCACACCAATCTGGGTCAGCTGGCTCGCCCAAGGACGAACTTTGTGCCAGAAAGGCATTTTCTGCCAGGTATGAGGCTGAGGCTGCGATTCTGTAGCAGAACCCGGCACCAGTTTAACCGGCTCGTTTGCCAGCGCTGCGGCCACACGGTCTGCGATATCCAGATGCACCACATTCCCAATATCACCGCGTAAGGTATCGCGGATCAAATGATAACTCTGCCAGCTTTGCTGAAGCTTATTATCCGTTGATAAAGAACTTAACAGTTCTGAATCAATCGCTTCACCATCCATCAGAGCGGAAAGCTTTTCTTTCTGCATGCCTAAGTACCCTTCCTGTGTCCGTCATCTCTAACGCTGGATGAGCGGTTGAACTTTGTTATCAATTGCTTCCCGGGCACGGAATATACGGGATCTAACCGTACCCACCGGACAATCCATGATGGCAGCTATTTCTTCATAGCTCAGCCCATCCAACTCCCTCAAGGTAATCGCCATGCGAAGATCTTCAGGAAGCGCTTCAATAGTACGGAAAACTATCTGTCGTAACTCTTCAGACAACATCAAATTCTCTGGGTTCGAAATTTCTTTCAGGGCACCACCACTTTCGAAGTTTTCGGCTTCATTTGCGTCGACGTCACTTGAAGGCGGACGTCGTCCCTGAGCAACCAGATAATTTTTCGCTGTGTTGACTGCAATACGGTACAACCAGGTATAAAAAGCACTGTCGCCGCGGAAAGATTCCAGCGCGCGATACGCTTTAATAAAAGATTCCTGAACCACGTCAGGCACATCGCCCTGTGGCACATAGCGGGATACAAGGCTCGCTACCTTATGCTGGTAACGAACAACCAGTAAATTGAACGATTTTTGATCACCCTTCTGGACCCGCTCAACCAGAACTTGATCGGCTAACTGCTCGCTCATCCGAGGTAAAATCTCCCCAAAACCATCTCCGCGCTTAAAGTCGTACTGCCAGCTTTCATCATTATATTCCTGAGCAAGTACTGCTTGGAGTTCACATGAAACATAAAGTTCCACATCGCCATTGTTTTTTCTATTGAAGTCTCATGCCCGTGGCTTTTTCACGGAGGTTTAGGCTAACATGAATTTCCCTCTTCTTCTGCAAACATCATACGTTATGCAACCTTCATCTGAATTTGTTAGCGATGTATTGATAATCGGAAGTGGCGCTGCGGGCCTTTCTCTGGCTTTGCGACTTGCAGACCACTGTCACGTCACTGTTCTCAGTAAGGGCCCGCTCAACGAAGGCTCAACGTTTTACGCACAGGGCGGGATCGCCGCCGTTTTCGACGAAGCAGACAGCATTGCCTCACACGTTGATGACACATTAGTTGCCGGCGCTGGCTTATGTGAGAAAGAAGCCGTTGAATTTATCGCCAGCAACGCACGTCACTGTGTACAGTGGTTGATCGACCAGGGTGTACTGTTTGATACCGAAACCAACGAGAGCTCAGAAGAGCGATATCATCTGACTCGCGAAGGCGGTCACAGCCACCGTAGGATCCTGCATGCTGCTGATGCTACAGGTAAAGAAGTAGAGACTACGCTGGTTGGGAAAGCAAGGGCGCACGCCAATATTTGCGTTAAAGAACGCTATAATGCGGTTGATTTAATTACTTCAAGCAAACTCGGATTACCGGGCACACAACGCGTCGTCGGTGCTTATGTCTGGAACCGTGATAAAGAGCACGTGGAAACACTGCGAGCCAAATCGGTTGTGCTGGCCACTGGCGGTGCAGCGAAGGTATATCAGTACACCACGAATCCGGATATATCTTCCGGTGATGGCGTGGCGATGGCGTGGCGTGCAGGCTGTCGTGTGGCCAATCTGGAATTTAATCAGTTTCATCCGACCTGCCTGTATCACCCGCAGGCGCGTAACTTCCTGCTGACTGAAGCTTTGCGTGGCGAAGGTGCTCTGCTCAAACGCCCTGACGGCACACGATTTATGCCTGATTTCGATGCACGTGGCGAACTGGCACCGCGTGATGTAGTGGCGCGGGCAATCGACCATGAAATGAAGCGTCTTGGCGCGGACTGCATGTATCTTGATATCAGCCATCGTCCGCCGGAATTCATCAAGCATCATTTCCCGATGATTGATGAAAAGCTGCAAACACTGGGCATCGACCTGACCAAACAGCCAATTCCGATTGTACCTGCTGCGCATTACACCTGCGGCGGTGTCATGGTGGATCAGCACGGGCGTACCGATCTCGACGGTTTGTATGCGATTGGCGAAGTCAGCTACACCGGTCTGCATGGCGCAAACCGCCTGGCGTCTAACTCACTGCTGGAATGTGTGGTGTATGGGTGGTCTGCGGCGGAGGACATCATTAAGCGCCTGCCTCACGCAAAACTGGCGAAAAACATTCCGCAATGGGATGAAAGCCGGGTGGACAATTCCGATGAGCAGGTGGTCATCCAGCATAACTGGCATGAGCTGCGCCTGTTTATGTGGGACTACGTGGGAATTGTGCGCACGACCAAACGCCTTGAGCGTGCCCTGCGTCGCATCATGACGCTGCAACAGGAAATTGACGAGTATTACGCCAACTTCCGTATTTCTAATAATCTGCTGGAATTGAGAAATCTGGTACTGGTGGCTGAACTCATCGTCCGCAGCGCACTGGAACGTAAAGAAAGCCGCGGGCTGCACTTCACGCTAGATTATCCCGATTTAGAGGAAAACCCTCAGCCGACAATCTTGCAGCCTTAGTCGCTAAAAAGTGCGAAGGAACGCACTTTAAAAGATACAAAATCCGTCAGTAATTCAGATAAAAATCCGCAATCAGCGCGCAGAACGCTTCGCTGTAAATACCTTCAGATTTCCGTAAATCCAGTTCCACTTCCTCTCTCTCAACGGGCTGCTTCGATAACGTCAGTAACAGGCGGTTAAGGGGTTTTCCCGGACGATCGCGCACGGCCATCCGCCATGCGCTGAACCAGCCCTGCTGATGCGCCAGCGCTTCAAATGCCAGGCCAATGTCATAAGGCAGCACAACACTGAATAATCCTTGCGGCGTAATCAGCTTTCCGGCGCATTCAAGCAGCGATGCGTGTGTGAGGGTTTCGGTATAACGGGCCGCATTTCGCGCTTCATCCCGGCAGGCTACCGCCGATTCAAAATAAGGCGGATTGCTGACAATCAGATCATACTCAGCCGGATGCTGCCGTGCATAATCATTAATATCCTGCGCGAATACAGACAGTCGTTGTGTCCAGATAGATTCGCCAAAATTTTCCGCAGCTTGTTCAGCAGCGGCAGGTTCGAGTTCAACGGCATCAATAGCGGTTTGAGGGTCACTACGCTGAGCCAGCATTATGGCAATAAGGCCGCTGCCGCAGCCGATATCCAGAATGCGTTTAGCCCCGCTGACGGGAGCCGTCGCGCCCAGCAGAACACCATCGGTACCAACTTTCATCGCGCAGCGGTCATGCGCGACGAAAAACTGTTTAAAGGTAAACCCGTTGCGCCGCAAAGGCCGGGCCGAACTGACTTCTTTTGCCACTCATTTCACCGTAATTACGCCGGCCATCAGGCCTCTGAACGAAAACTGTCGTAGCATAGGGTAAAGAGATGTGGAGGAAAAGGCACGTAAACCGCTTAAATAGGTGAAGATCGCGTCTAACACGTCTATAATCGGCGCCCCAAGTAGAGGTAGACCATGACTGTAACCACTTTTTCCGAACTCGAACTCGATGAACGCCTGATTGACGCCTTAGGCGACAAAGGCTATAGCCGCCCGACTGTCATACAGGCAGAGGCAATTCCGCCAGCAATGGACGGACGCGATGTGTTGGGTTCGGCTCCTACCGGCACCGGCAAAACCGCGGCATTCCTGTTGCCAGCCTTGCAGCATTTGCTGGATTTCCCGCGTAAGAAATCTGGTCCTCCCCGTATTCTGATCCTCACGCCAACCCGTGAACTTGCCATGCAGGTTGCTGAACAGGCGCGTGAGCTGGCAAAACATACCGATCTGGATATCGCGACGATCACCGGCGGTGTGGCATATATGAACCACGCCGAAGTGTTCAGCGAAAACCAGGATATCGTCGTTGCGACGACCGGCCGTTTGCTGCAATACATCAAAGAAGAAAACTTTGACTGCCGTGCAATTGAAACGCTGATCCTAGACGAAGCCGATCGCATGCTGGACATGGGTTTTGCTCAGGATATCGAAACGATTTCTGCCGAAGCACGCTGGCGTAAACAGACGTTGCTGTTCTCCGCAACGCTGGAAGGGGAAGCCATCCGTGAATTCGCAGAACGCATTCTGACTGAACCGGTAGAAATTGAAGCCGATCCGTCACGCCGCGAGCGCAAAAAAATCCTGCAATGGTATTACCGTGCTGACGATCTGGCGCATAAAACCCAGATGCTCATCCATTTGCTGAAACAGGAAGACGTCACTAAATCAGTGATCTTCGTGCGTAAGCGTGAGCGTGTGCATGAGCTGGTTGCCTGGCTGCGTGAGGCAGGGATTAACTCCTGCTACCTGGAAGGCGAAATGGTACAGGTTAAACGTACCGAAGCCGTGAAACGTATGGTCGAAGATCGCGTTAACGTGCTGGTTGCCACCGATATTGCTGCCCGCGGTCTGGATATTAACGACATCAGCCACGTCTTCAACTTTGACCTGCCGCTGACCGCTGATATCTATTTGCACCGTATCGGCCGTACCGGTCGTGCTGGCCGCAAAGGCACCGCGATCTCCTTTGTGGAAGCGCATGACCATCTGCTGCTCGGTAAAATCGGTCGTTACCTGAACGAACCGCTGAAAGCACGCGTGCTCGAAGGCTTCCGTCCTAAGACCAAAGCACCTAGCGAAAAAGTCACCGGTAAACCCTCGAAGAAAGTGCTGGCGAAACGCAAAGAGAAGCAGAAAGCGGATCAGGAAAAATCAAAGGTGAAAGTGAAAGTTCGCCATCGTGACAGCAAAAACGTTGGTAAGCGCCGCGTTAAACCTGACGCTGCGAAAGACGCATCCAAATAAAGCCTGATTTGATGCAAAGAAAAACCGCCCCGAAAGGCGGTTTTTTTATATCCGTCAATCACAGGAACCTGAAAGGCTCAGCAGCGATTACAGGCTTTCAGTGAAGGTACGGGTAATGACGTCACGCTGCTGTTCAGCAGTCAGTGAGTTGAAACGTACCGCATAGCCAGACACACGAATAGTCAGCTGTGGGTATTTTTCAGGATGTTTCACTGCATCTTCCAGAGTTTCACGGCGCAGTACGTTAACATTCAGGTGCTGACCGCCTTCCACGCGCACGGTTGGCTGAACTTCCATTGGCACTTCACGGTATTCGAATTTGCCAAGATCGCTGACAGCTACGATCTGGTCTTCCGCAAAACCCGCTTTAGCACATACACAACGCGCTTCAGCTTTTTCATCGTCGAGCAGCCAGAAAGAGTTTTTCAGCGCTTCGTTGTCAGTTTTAGTAATTTGGATCCCGGTGATCATATGTTGCCTCCAAGTTGGCTACGATACTGTTAAATGATTGATGTCAGGCCGGACCACAACCTGTTTTCCTGTTGTCAGATATAACAGCAGAGCACCCCGCATTCTTTGATAAATATCAATCTTTTCCGTGTGGGTATTTCCAACCCTCAGCATATTTATGTTTTATATCAATTTTTCCAAGGTGGCCGGTTAAATTATTTTTGTAAATTATCAACAAATTTTGCATAGAACGTTAAGTTGCAGATAAACATCGGTAAAAGCTCACGCGGGTTTCACTCAGCAGGATGAGCAGGTAAGCTACTGCCAGTTTAAAATTACCCTCAAAAGGAGAGCGTCAATGTCCACTACTCTCACCTGGCATGACGTGATTGGTCAGGAAAAAGAACAGCCCTATTTCGTTGATACCTTGAAGTTTGTCGCAGTTGAACGCGCAGCGGGCAAAACTATATATCCGCCACAGCAGGATGTGTTTAACGCCTTCCGCTCCACTGAGCTGGCAGACGTCAAGGTGGTGATCCTGGGTCAGGATCCTTACCACGGTCCCAATCAGGCTCATGGTTTATCTTTTTCCGTACGCCCCGGGATCCCTGCTCCGCCTTCTTTAGTGAACATGTACAAAGAACTGGCCACTGATATTCCCGGCTTCGAACGACCGTCTCACGGCTATCTGCAAAGCTGGGCCGATCAGGGCGTGCTGCTGCTGAACACGGTGTTGACCGTTGAAGGCGGTCAGGCGCATTCCCATGCCAAACTGGGCTGGGAAACCTTCACCGACAAAGTCATAGCCGCGCTGAACGAAAACCGTGAAGGGATTGTGTTCTTGCTTTGGGGCTCTCATGCACAAAAGAAAGGCAACATTATTGACCGCAACCGCCACCATGTTTTGAAAGCACCGCACCCTTCTCCGCTTTCGGCACATCGCGGTTTTCTGGGATGTAAGCACTTCTCGCAGGCGAATGCTTTACTGGAACAACAAGGTCTGGCACCGATTGACTGGGTACCAGTATTACCCGAACAGGCATAAAAAAGAGGCACCCGCGAAGGTGCCTCTTTCGTCATATCAGTCTGTGAAAAACAGAATCAGGCTTTGGCTTTAGAAACCGCAACCATTGCAGGGCGTAACAGACGGCCGTTCAGAGTGTAACCCTTCTGCATCACCATCATCACGTGATTAGGTTCCAGCTCTTCTGATTCCATCATCGTCATCGCCTGATGCAGTTCCGGATTGAAAGGCACGTGGATATCGCTCACCACTTCCATACCGAATTTGCGCACAGCATCCAGCAGAGATTTCAGGGTCAGCTCGACACCTTCAATCAAACCTGCCAGCTCTGAATTGGATTTATCAGCCAGATCCAGTGCACGTTCCAGATTATCGATAACTGGCAGCAGCTCACCGGAGAATTTCTCCAGAGCGAATTTATGCGCTTTCTCGATATCTTGCTCAGTACGGCGACGGATGTTTTCCACTTCCGCTTTTGCACGCAGCAGGCTGTCACGCTCACGCTGCTGGAGTTCTTTCAGTTGTGCTTCCAGTTCAGCAATACGTTCATCGCGCGGGTCAACGACATCTGCCGCCTGAGTTTCCGCTTCCGCATGCAGCTCTTGTTCCTGATTCAGTTCTTCAGAGACTTGCTCGTCAGGTGTCTTATGTTCTTTACTACTCATGAATCTCTCCGCGTTTTAGCATTAATCTTGCTAGTTGGCTTATTATGGGGATCAAAACCGGGGTTTCAAGGTTTGGTTTTGAATGAAACCGGTCATAATGCAGGTGTCATCACACCCTGCTGAGGATAACCACAGCGATGAATAAAAAATTTGAGTGCATTGGGATCGTCGGGCACCCACGCCATCCTTCGGCACTTGCCACCCATGAAATGCTTTACCATTGGTTAATCTCAAAAGGTTATCAGGTCGTCGTTGAACGGCAGGTGGCACAAGATTTAGCCCTGGAAGGCGCACAAACCGGCAGCCTGGCGGAGATTGGCAAACTGGCCGATCTTGCCGTTGTAGTTGGCGGTGACGGTAATATGCTGGGCGCCGCGCGCGTTCTGGCACGCTATGACATCAAAGTCATCGGCATTAACCGCGGTAATCTCGGTTTTCTGACCGATCTTGATCCGGATAACGCCCTTCAGCAACTCGATGATGTTCTGCAGGGCGAATACATCAGCGAACAGCGTTTCCTGCTGGAGGCCATGGTACGCTGCAAAGACCAGCAATGTCGCGTGAGCACGGCCATTAATGAAGTCGTTCTCCATCCGGGGAAAGTCGCGCACATGATTGAATTTGAAGTCTATATTGACGACAAATTCGCCTTCTCTCAACGCTCCGACGGTTTGATTATTTCAACCCCGACCGGTTCTACCGCCTATTCTCTTTCAGGTGGCGGCCCTATCCTTACACCGACGCTTGAAGCTATCGCGCTGGTGCCAATGTTCCCGCACACGCTTTCCGCGCGCCCGCTGGTCATCAATAGCAGCAGCACCATTTGTCTGCGTTTTTCACATATGAGCAATGATCTGGAAATCAGCTGTGACAGCCAGATCGCCCTTCCCATCCAGCCGGGTGAAGAAGTGGTGATCCGCCGAAGTGAATTCCATCTCAACTTAATCCATCCAAAGGATTACAGCTATTTCAATACATTAAGCACCAAACTCGGATGGTCAAAAAAACTCTTCTGATTTGATAAAAATAGTTCACCAGCCCCTTTACTGTATATAAAACCAGTTTATACTGTATGTAATTACAGGTCTGTTGTTATGTACAGGAAGGTGATCATGCTGGCGCAATTAACTATCAGTAACTTTGCCATTGTCCGTGAATTAGAAATCGATTTTCATGCCGGTATGACGGCAATCACCGGCGAAACCGGTGCAGGTAAATCCATTGCTATTGACGCACTGGGCCTTTGCCTGGGCAACCGCGCCGATGGCAGCATGGTTCGCCTTGGCGCAAGCCGTGCAGATATTTGCGCTCGTTTCACCCTTGCCGATACACCTTCCGCAAAACACTGGCTGGCCGATAATCAGCTGGATGAAGGGCATGATTGCCTGCTGCGCCGCACGATCAGCAGCGATGGTCGCTCACGTGGCTTTATCAACGGAACGCCTGTGCCGTTGTCCCAACTGCGCGAACTGGGCCAGCATCTTATTCAGATTCACGGCCAGCACGCCCATCAGCTTCTGCTCAAACCTGAGCATCAGAAAGACCTGCTCGATGCATATTCAGACCAGCCTTTGTTACTGGCAGAAATGCGTACCGCTTACCAGAACTGGCACCAAAGCTGCCGCCAGCTGGCACAATATCAGCAGCAGATGAATGAGCGTGAATCACGCCGCCAGCTCCTGCAATACCAGTTAAAAGAGCTCAATGAGTTTTCCCCTCAGCCGGGTGAATACGAGCAAATTGATGAAGAATATAAGCGTCTGGCAAACAGCGGACAGCTGTTGTCTCTCAGCCAGAGTGCTCTGTATTTGCTGGCCGATGGTGAAGAACAGAATATTGTCAGCATGCTCTACACCGCCCGTAATCAGTTAACTGAACTGGCTGAACTCGACAGCAAAATGAACGAGCTGATCATTATGCTGGATGAGGCCTCGATTCAGGTTAGCGAAGCCAGCGACGAACTGCGTCATTACAGCGAACGTCTGGATATGGATCCAAACCGCTTGTACGAACTGGAACAGCGCCTGTCCCGCCAGATGAACCTCGCACGTAAGCATCATGTCAGCGCTGAAGAGCTGCCAGAATTGCATCGTCAGTTACTGGAAGAACAAAAGGCACTGGATGAGCAGGAAACGAATCAGGCCGAGCTTAGCGAAGCAGTACAACGTCATTATCAGAAGGCCGTGACCATTGCCGAACAACTTCACGAAAAACGCCAGTATTTTGCTGATGAATTAACGCAACTGATCACGCAAAGTATGCAGGCACTGTCCATGCCGCACGGTAAATTTAAAATTCAGGTTCAGTTCGAACCTGAACATCTAAGCATCGAAGGTGCGGATCGCCTGGAATTCCAGGTTACGACTAACCCGGGCCAGCCTCTTCAGGCGCTGGCTAAAGTGGCATCCGGCGGTGAGCTGTCGCGTATCGCGTTGGCGATTCAGGTCATTACTGCACAAAAAATGGAAACTCCGGCACTGATCTTTGATGAAGTGGACGTCGGTATCAGCGGACCAACTGCCGCAATTGTCGGCCGCCTGTTACGCCAATTGGGTGAATCGACACAAGTAATGTGCGTAACTCACCTACCTCAGGTTGCAGGATGTGGTCATCAGCATTATTTTGTCAGCAAGGAAACCGACGGCGAAGTGACAGAAACCCAAATGAATCGTCTTGATAAGAAGGCGCGTTTGCAGGAACTGGCACGCTTGCTGGGCGGAAGTGAAGTCACCCGAAACACGTTAGCCAATGCAAAAGAGTTGCTCGCAGCGTAAAAAGCTCAACTTTTTTACATTTAAGCGGTCATACAGGTGCCCCGCAAAGGTTTCAAACTGATGAAAGGTCTATTATCATCGGCATCTTATGCCCTAAAGGAATGTAATGACTATGCGCTGTAAAACGCTAACTGCCGCCGCTGTAGCTCTTCTAATGCTTACTGCGGGCTGTTCCACTCTGGAAAAGGTGGTTTATCGGCCTGACATCAATCAGGGGAACTACTTGTCTCCTGCTGATGTACAAAAAATTCATACCGGCATGACTAAGCAACAAGTTGCTTATGTTCTTGGCACGCCGATGTTGCACGACCCGTTTGGCAGTGATGTTTGGTATTACGTGTTCCGTCAGGAGCCAGGTCATGAAGGTATAACTCAGCAAACATTAACGCTGACCTTCAACCAGGGTGGCGAGCTGACCAACATCGATAACAAACCGAAGTTGAACGATCAGCAATAAATCGCCCGGGTGTGATGGTCGTTGGTAGCTACCAAAAATCATCTTTCAGGGTAAAAAAATAAGGCGCCTCAGGCGCCTTATTTTTTTGAACGTTCGGCACGAATACGCCGCAGCTCTTTCGGATCCGCAATCAGCGGCCGGTAAATTTCAATCCGATCACCGTCGCTCACCGTGTCCACCAATTTTACGGGCCGGCTGTAAATCCCCAGCTTGTTCTTTTTTAAATCAATGTCCTGACGCAGTTCAAGCAAGCCAGAAGCAATAACCGCCTGTTCAACATTGCTGCCTTCTTCCAGTTTGACGGTTCTCAGGTACTGACGTTCTGGCAACGCATAGACCACTTCAACGCGGATTTCAGGCACTGTAGACCTCTTTTGCACGTAAAGTGAACGCCTGAACCATGCTTCCTGCCAGCTCTTTGAAGATTTTACCGAACGCGAGCTCAATCAGCTTATTCGTAAATTCGAAATCCAGACTGAGCTGAACTTTGCACGCTTCAGGGCTCAGTTCGATGAAATCCCATCCGCCGGTTAGCTTCCGGAAAGGGCCATCAACCAGCTGCATATCAATACGTTTATTGCTTATCAGCGTATTTTTCGTGGTAAACGTTTTACTGATGCCTGCTTTAGAAACATCGACAGCGGCTGTCATCGACGTGTCACTGTTTTCTAAAATCCGACTGCCGGTACAACCGGGCAGAAATTGCGGGTAAGCATCGACATCATTAACCAGGGTGTACATCTGTTCCACGCTGAACGGCACAAGCGCAGAACGACTTATCTGTGGCATATCATTTTCCAGGAGTCATAAAACGTACAGATAATACCATTTATCTGCGCGGTAATAAAAACTACGAAGCATAGCGCGCCACAAACAGGAAAAACATCTGACTCTGACCGCGTGGGGATTTCATTCGGCATCGCTTACAGTATAATAAGTGTCACTATGACAAAGAAAAAAGCACATAAACCCGGTTCCGCGACTATCGCGATGAACAAACGCGCTCGCCATGAATACTTCATCGAAGATGAGATCGAGGCGGGGCTTGCTTTGCAGGGATGGGAAGTCAAATCGATGCGCGCTGGAAAAGCAAACATCACTGACAGCTATGTCACATTCCGCGACGGTGAAGCCTTTTTATTCGGCGCAACCATTCAACCTCTCAACGTGGCGTCAAGTCATGTGGTTTGTGATCCGACCCGTACAAGAAAATTACTGCTGAACAAACGTGAGTTAGAAACGCTGTTCGGTAAAGTGACACGCGATGGTTACACCGTCGTCGCGCTTTCTATGTACTGGAAAAATGCCTGGTCGAAAGTGAAAATCGGCCTGGCAAAAGGTAAGAAAGAGCACGACAAGCGCGATGACATTAAAGATCGTGAATGGAAAGTAGACAAAGCACGTATCATGAAGAACTCAAACCGCTAAGTCTCTGGCTTAACATACAGTTTTTCTGATATACTGCTAAATAGTACTTGGGGCTGATTCTGGATTCGACGGGATTTGCGAAGCCCAAGGAGCATGCCGAGGGGCGGTTGGCCTCGTAAAAAGCCGCAAAAAAATAGTCGCAAACGACGAAAACTACGCCCTAGCAGCTTAATACCCTGCTTAGAGCCCTCTCTCCCTAGCCTCCGCTCTTAGGACGGGGATCAAGAGAGGTCAAACCCAAAAGAGATCGCGTGGACACCTTGCCTGGGGTGAAAGCGTTAAACCCAATCAGGATAGTTTGTTAGTGGCGTGTCCATCCGCAGCTAACCGGCGAATGTAAAGATTGGACTAAGCATGTAGTGCCGACGGTGTAGTAATTTCGGACGGGGGTTCAAATCCCCCCAGCTCCACCAAATAATGATCCGGTTATTACCAGATAAGTCCGGAGAAGTCCTGAAAGCCCGCATCCCTTCTAGGTTTGCGGGCTTTTTTGTGTCTGAAGAAGTCCGAGAAGATCCGCCTGAAACCGGCGTCTATTGGTATACGCTAAGATATATACCAATAAACGTATACCAATTAGGGAAGATCCTTGCGTGACGGTGACGGACTCTTTCTCCTGGTCAAAACCAACGGCAAGAAAATTTGGCGTTTCCTCTATCAGGTTCCTAACACATCAAAACGCACCATTGATCTGCCTTGGCGCTTATTCTGCACGTTCACTGGCTGATGCCCGAGAAGTGCACAAAAGGTTTCGGTTATTACCAGATACGCAAAGAAAGCCGCACCCCGCAAGGGTTTGCGGCTTTTTTATTGCAACATCTCCGTTGAGTCATCGCAGTCTATCCTTTTGTTTTTCATCTATAACACGACATTTATCTCATCCATTTCTGCGGATAGTCGTTTTCCATAGCGGCCGGTTATCTTATTGCGGCCATCTTCGACTATTGCCCGTTTTGCGCAGATGTTTGGCGCTTGACCCTGACTTATTGAATCGTCATATTCGAAATAAGAAAGCATCACTTTTACCCTCGCTTTTAGCTGCGGGGGTTTGTTTTTTTTGGCACCATCAGGAGATTACTTGTGAAGAAAAAAATACTGCTGTGCCTTCTGGCGCTGGCGGCCACCAGCGGTTTTGCACAGGCTGAAACAACATTGCGTTTCGGCGTAGATCCGTCGTTTCCCCCTTTTGAATCCAAAGCAGCGGACGGTAAGCTGATCGGTTTTGATATCGATCTGGGCAACGCAATCTGTCAGCAGGCTCAGGTTAAATGTGAGTGGGTTGAAACCGCGTATGACGGAATAATTCCTGCCCTAAATGCTAAAAAATTTGATGCCGTACTTTCCGCCATGTCTATGACGCCAAAACGCAAAACACAGGTCACTTTCTCCGACATGCTTTATCACGTTCCCAGTGTGCTGATTGCGAAAAAAGGTAATGGCCTGCAACCGACGGCGGAATCGCTGCAAGGCAAAACCGTCGGCGTCGCTCAGGGAACTACGCAGGAAGCGTATGCGCAAGGCGAATGGCAGAAGAAAGGCGTGAACGTCGTATCCTATCAGAATCAGGATTTCGTGAATCAGGACCTGGCCTCTGGCCGTATCGACGTGACGTTGACTAACGCGGCGGCAGCCGAAACCGGCTTTCTGAAAACGCCTGAAGGCAAAGATTATGCCTTTGCTGGCGAGCCGTTAAACGACACCCGTTATCTGGGCGAAGGAACGGCTATCGGGCTGCGTAAAGATGATCAGGCGCACCTGACACTCATCAATAATGCGCTGGCAGAAATCCATAAAAACGGGACTTACCAGACGTTGGAAAAGAAATACTTCACGTTTGAGGTCTACACCAAAAAGCCGTAATTCCTTTCATCAGGCCGCATGTGGCTAACCATGCGGCTCAATATTTGCGGGATGGATTCCAATACCACCTGCCAGAAACTGCAATGCAGAAGATTGTTTTCGTGAACCTCCGCAATCCTCAAACCTTTCCGTTTCACTGATCCGGCTATCAGCCTAAAGTCAGCCTCACCGATAAACGTTATCCGAAAAGGTTACACCAACATGAGATCCGCCGACGTCTGCCTAAGTGCCAGCAAAGCTTCATCACGGATATCTGTGTCCGTAATGATTGTGTCGATTTTTTCCATCGGCAACACCAAGTTATATCCGCGACGGCCAAACTTAGTCGAATCAGTGACAACGACAACCCGCTGAGCAGCGGCAGCCATAATGCCGCTGATGCTGTAGCCCTCATTAAATGTGGTGATGCCTGTTGCGGCGTCCAGACCGTCCGCGCCCACAAACATCAGATTGGCGACGATTCCCTGCAAGGCATATTCCGTAATGTTTCCATGCAAAGAGCGTGTTTTATGCCGCAACGTTCCACCACAGACCACCAGCGTGATATCGGGGTTTTCAGATAAAACAAACGCAGCTGGCAGATTGTTCGTGATGACGGTGATGTCGCCAGATTTTACCAGCTCTTCCGCCAGCAACATGGTTGTGCTGCCACTGTCGAGAATGACGGTATCTCCGGGTTTTACCAATCCTGCCGCAGCCTGAGCTATACGTTTTTTAGGATCACTGGCCTGCAAATAACGTTCTTCAAGCACCATTTCATCCTGCTGCAATCCCGTCAGGTCGGCCATTGAAGCGTCGCGTTTCGCCGCGCCGCCATGAAAACGCGTCAGAGCGCCCTTTTGTTCCAGTAGACCCAAGTCAGAACGGATTGTCACTTCAGAAACGTCGAAAGAATTCGAAAGCTCGGCGACCATGACGGTGCCGTTTTGATTCACTAAATCAATGATTTTGTTACGTCTATCATAAGTATTCATGATTAAGGATCCGAAAGACTGTATTGCGGACAGTGTAAACAAAAGGCGTCATTAAGAGGAGAAAAAAATACCGACATTGTGAAACGTGATATCACCTTGCCCGCCAGGCTTTGATTGCTTTCATATTACGGCACGCTCCGGAATACGAAAGAAAACGAATGCAACAATCTTACGAAATATTTCGATCGCTGTCACGAATTCTGTAAAACGCTATTGTTTGGCTTTCGAAATGATATGAGTATCTTCGAAAACAAACGGAGGCCAAAATGAAAGATATTATCGAAAAACATAAGCAAGGCGAAAGTACCGGGATTTGTTCTGTCTGCTCTGCACATCCATTGGTGATCGAGGCCGCCCTGCGGGAAGATCTCCGCACCGATCGTAAAGTGTTGATCGAAGCCACCTCTAATCAGGTGAACCAGTTTGGTGGCTATACAGGAATGCTGCCGATCGATTTTCGCGATTTCGTTCTCGCGATTGCGGAAAAAGTCGGATTCCCGGTGCAGCGACTCATTCTGGGAGGGGACCACCTGGGGCCAAACTGCTGGCAAAATGAGGATGCTGAAAGTGCAATGTCTAAGGCAGAGGTGCTGATAGCGCAATATGTTGAAGCAGGTTTCAGCAAGATCCATCTGGACGCCTCAATGTCATGCAAAGACGATCCGGTTCCGCTTGATCCTTTCGTTGTCGCTCAGCGTGCAGCGCGTTTATGTCAGGTGGCCGAACGTGTTGCAACCCCCCTGCAAAAATGCTCGTTGACCTACGTCATTGGCACCGAAGTTCCGGTCCCTGGCGGAGAAGCTTCTGCTATTCAGCACGTTCATGTGACCGAGTCGAAAGACGCGCAAGCTACGCTCGAAATGCATCATCAGGCTTTCAGAGAAATGGGGCTTGAGGCGGCAATTGAGCGGATCATCGCCGTTGTTGTGCAGCCAGGTGTAGAGTTTGATCATAGCCGTGTGATCCACTATCAGCCGAAACTCGCTGAAGGATTATCGGCATATATAACAACGACTCCGCTGGTTTATGAAGCACATTCAACCGATTACCAAACCCGAGAATCCTATCGTCATCTGGTTAAGGATCACTTTGCCATTCTTAAAGTTGGGCCTGCGTTAACCTTTGCCCTTCGTGAAGCCGTTTTTGCTCTGGCGAATATCGAACAGGTGCTGATCGCCCCCGAATCCCGCAGCCAGATACTGACCGTGATCGACGGTGTCATGCTGGACGAACCGGTTTACTGGAAAAAATACTACAACCCGACATTCAGCCTTTCGCTGATCGACCTGCATTTCAGCCTTTCAGATCGCATTCGTTATTACTGGCCCAATGCCCGCATCAACCGGGCTATGGAAGCGCTGGTCGCCAATTTAAAATCAGTAGAAATCCCGCTGGGCCTGTTGAGCCAATATCTTCCTGCGCAATTTGAACGGGTGATGGCGAATAAACTGACCAGCGATCCTCACGAACTGATTATCGATAAAATTCAGGACGTTCTGCGCGCCTACCATTACGGCTGTTCCCTGCAGCCCGTCAGCGCGGAGGCCCGCTGCAATGCTTAACTGCGAAATCTTCGTCAAAACAAATATTGCCTTTACAGATCATCGCGAAGCGCTGACCCACATCGGAGAAAGCATGGTCAAAGCCGGTGTGGTTGAAAGCACCTACCCGCAGGCGCTTCTGAATCGCGAGGCTGAATTCCCGACGGGCATTCAGCTTGAAGAGCATGCAGTCGCTATTCCGCACTGCGAAGCCAGCCATGCCCGGAGCCCGGCTATCTACCTGATTCGCCCGAATGCTCCCGTTGAATTCTTTCAGGCTGATGATGAAGGCACCGTTTCTGCGTCTCTGATAGTGGCGCTTATCGTCACACATCCGTCAGAACAGCTGAGCTTGTTACGTCAACTTTTCAGTCAACTACAGAAGCCGGAATTTTTAGAAAAACTGCTTACTGCGCCAGAAAATCAGCTGGCATCCCTCTTTGAGCAACAGGTTTTCTTACCGGCTGAAGAGAAAATTTCTCCCGTTTATATCTGAAGCCGTTAGCAACAGAAGCATCTCCTCTACACCTTACTTAAAAACATTAAAACAAAGCATCAAGGAGCCTTACCGTGAAGCGAAAAATCATTGTCGCCTGTGGCGGAGCCGTTGCCACTTCCACTCTGGCAGCAGAGGAAATCAAAGAGTTATGCGCGGCACACAATATTGAAGTGGATCTCGTCCAGTGCCGCGTCACTGAGATCGAAACCTACATGGACGGTGCGCATCTGATTTGCACCACGGCCAGAGTTGACCGCAAGTTCGGCACAATTCCGCTGGTACATGGGATGCCGTTCATTTCTGGCGTCGGCATGGATGCGTTGCGTGAGCAAATACTGACCCTGTTGCAGGAGTAAGCCATGTTTACCGAAATAATGCGCTACATCCTCGACCTCGGGCCGACAGTCATGTTGCCCGGTGTCATCATCATTTTCTCCCTGATATTGGGCATGAAACTGGGGGACTCATTTAAATCAGCCATTCACATTGGCATCGGCTTCGTCGGGATCGGTCTGGTCATTGGCCTTATGCTCGATTCCATCGGACCTGCGGCAAAAGCGATGGCCGAGCATTTTGAAATCAACCTGCAAGTGGTGGATATTGGCTGGCCGGGTTCATCACCGATGACCTGGGCTTCCCAGATTGCGCTGGTTGCTATTCCGATTGCTATCGGGGTGAATATCGTGATGCTGCTGACCCGCATGACACGCGTCGTCAACGTCGATATCTGGAACATCTGGCACATGACATTCACCGGCGCCATGCTGCATCTGGCAACCGGATCATACTGGCTGGGGATCATGGGCGTCGTGGTTCACGCGGCGTTCATCTACAAACTGGGCGACTGGTTTGCGAAAGATACCCGCGATTTCTTCAACCTTGAAGGCATCGCAATCCCGCACGGCTCCTCGGCTTATCTTGGCCCGATTGCCGTGCTGGTCGATACCCTTATTGAGAAAATCCCGGGTCTGAACAAAATCCACTTCAGCGCCGACGATGTTCAGAAACGCTTTGGCCCGTTCGGAGAACCCGTCACCGTGGGTTTTGTGATGGGTCTGATTATTGGTTATCTCGCCGGATATGACATCAAAGGCGTATTGCAGCTGGCCGTCAAAACGGCTGCCGTCATGCTGCTGATGCCGCGGGTGATTAAACCGATCATGGATGGGTTAACACCTATTGCCCGCCATGCCCGTACACGACTGCAAGCCCGTTTCGGTGGACAGGAATTCCTGATTGGTCTGGATCCTGCGCTTCTGCTCGGCCATACCGCCGTCGTATCCGCCAGCCTGATCTTTATTCCATTAACGATTTTGATTGCGGTGCTGGTACCGGGAAATCAGGTTCTGCCGTTTGGGGATCTGGCAACTATCGGTTTCTTTGTGGCGATTGCGGTTGCCGTGCATCAGGGGAACCTGTTCCGCACGCTGATTTCGGGCTGCATCATCATGAGCATCACCCTCTGGATTGCGACGCAGACCATCGACTTGCACACTCAGCTCGCGGCAAATGCCGGTGCTCTCACGGCCGGTGGCCGGGTGGCATCCATGGATCAGGGCGGTTCTCCGATTACCTATCTTCTGATCCAACTTTGTACGCTGAAAAACATCGCGGGGCTCAGCATCATCGGCATCATTTACGCCGTGGGTGTATTCCTCACATGGCGACGCGCCCGTAATTTTACCCGGGCTGAAAAACTGGCAGCGGCTGCACTGACCAGCGCTTAACCCTCATCCAGGCGGAGGGTTACCTCCGCCTTAAGGAAACAATGATGCAATCTGTAGTTGTACATCAGGGCGGAACAATTACCGTCGAGGAAAAAGCAAATCCTGTATTAAGCGCGCCCGATGATGTGTTAGTTCGCGTTGCGTATTCCGGCCTGTGCGGCTCTGATATTCCGCGTATTTTCGCCAACTCTTCGCATTATTATCCGATCACGCTCGGCCATGAATTCAGTGGTTACGTGGTCAGTACAGGTGGCGAAGTTCATGATTTACAGGAAGGTGATGCTGTGGCGTGCGTTCCTCTTCTCCCCTGCTTCCAGTGTGAAGAATGCAAAAAAGAAGCCTACTCACAATGTAAGCACTACCAGTTTATCGGCTCCCGCCGCGATGGCGGCCATGCGGAATATGTGGTCGCGCCGAGAAAAAATCTCTTCCGGCTGCCGGAAAACGCTTCTCTGTTGCAGGGCGCATTTCTGGAACCGATCACCGTAGGTTTACACGCACTGAAACTGGCCGGTGGTTGTGAAGGCAAAGAAGTCGTCGTGATTGGTGCGGGGACGATCGGTCAGTTGATCATTCAGGCCGCAAGCGCCCTGGGTGCGCGTTCCGTGACCGCCATAGACATCAACCCTCAGCGGCTGGCGCTTGCTCTGGAAACCGGTGCAAGCCATAGCTTCAACAGCGCCATGCTGAACGCTGACGAAATCCGCCAGCAAAGTCAGGAGCGTCGTTTTAATCAGCTGATTATCGAAACCGCTGGTACGCCGCAAACCGTCGCGCTGGCTCTCGACATTGCGGGCCCGAAAGCGCAGGTCGCGCTGGTCGGTACGCTGCATAAAGATCTGACCCTGAATGTGGCAACCTTCAGCCATATCTTGCGTAAAGAGCTGACGTTACTCGGCAGTTGGATGAATTATTCCGCGCCCTGGCCCGGCAGTGAATGGCAGCTGGCAACGCAGCTTTTCGCGGAACAGAAAATAAATCTGACACCACTCATTGGCTGTCTTGGTGACCCGCAGGAATTTGCCAAAGAAGTTACCGCCCTGAAAGGAAAACCTATGGCGGGCAAAATCCTGCTGGATTTAACAAGGAGCTAAATTCATGTATCTGATCTCAAACAGAGAAATGCTGCTGGCGGCGCAGCGCGAAGGTTATGCGGTTCCGGCATTCAATATCCACAATATGGAAACGGTACAGGTTGTGGCCGAAACGGCGGCCGCGATGAGCTCTCCGGTGATACTCGCCGGAACGCCCGGCACATTCAGTTATGCGGGAACCCGGTACCTGATTTCGATATGTCAGGAAGCGGCACGGAAAAACCGTATTCCGCTGGCACTGCATCTTGATCATCATGAGGAACTGGAAGACATCGGGACGAAAGTCCGCTCGGGGATCCGATCCGTCATGATCGACGCCTCACATTTTCCGCTGGCAGAAAACATTGAAAAGGTGCGCGATGCGGTGCGTTTATGCCATGCCTTTGACGCGAGCGTAGAAGCCGAACTCGGGCGGCTTGGCGGGCAGGAGGACGATCTGGTCGTTGAGGAAGGCGACAGCTTCTTTACTGATCCGGTTGTCGCCAGGCACTTTGTGGAATCCACCCGTATCGATTCGCTGGCGGTCGCCATTGGTTCGGCACACGGCTTATATCTGGGCACGCCCAAACTGGATTTCCGCCGTCTGGAGCAAATTCGTCAACGGGTCGATATTCCCCTGGTGTTACACGGCGCGTCCGGGATCCCGGATGACATGATCCATGAGGCGATTGCGCTGGGGATCTGCAAAGTCAATGTGGCGACAGAGTTGAAAATTGCCTTTGCCGATGCAGTGAAAGACTATTTTGCAGCGCATCCTGACGCGAACGATCCGCGCAAATATATCGTTCCCGGAAAGCTGGCTATGCAAAAAGTAGTGGAGGAAAAGATAAAAGTCTGTGGCAGCGCTGGCCGTTTATAACGGGGAATAGGTTTATAACCAGCATGAGGTTTACCGCCTTAATGGATTTAAAGCGGAGGTTTTTTCTCCGCTTTTCAACTCTTTGGCATCTCACCGGTTGCAGCCCAATCACCATTCTGATTTTATGGAAAGCTCTCTGATAGTGAAATGGAAAAGATGATGACAACCCTCAACCACTTTGGCCAGCCCGTGGGCGACGCCCTTCCCGACTGGCAGCCACGTGAACGTCCGTCACGCGTTCAGCTTAACGGCACCTGGTGTCACCTGGAGCCACTGAGTTGCGAACTCCACAGCCAGGATCTGTTTAACGCCTGGCACAGCATTGATAACGGCAGTGACTGGACCTATCTTTCTGTTGACCGTCCGGCAACGCAGGCTGAATGCGATCTGTTTATTTCGCAGCAGGTCAAAAGTGAAGATCCGTTGTTTTTCGCCGTTGTGGATAACGCTACAGGCCGTGCCGTTGGCAGCGTATCGCTGATGCGCATCGACCCGGTGAACGGTGTTGCGGAAATTGGTTGGGTAAACTGGTCACCGCTGATGAAACGCACGCGTTTCGGCACGGAAGCGATTTATCTGCTGCAACGTTATCTGTTCGATACGCTGAAATACCGCCGCTGCGAATGGAAATGCCACAGCCTGAATGAACCGTCTAAACAGGCAGCATTACGCTTTGGTTTTCAGTACGAAGGTACATTCCGTCAGGCTATCGTCCTGCGAAGCCACAACCGTGATACCTGCTGGTATTCAGTCATCGACAGCGAATGGCCAGAATCTAAAACGGCATTTGACCGCTGGCTGAGCGCCGATAACTTCTCTGCTGAAGGTCAGCAGAAGCAGCGTCTGGAAGAACTGCGTAAATAAAAACATAGCCCGCGGAATTCACTGATGCGGGCACTTTCTTTGCTTAGCGAATTTACACGGCAGACAGCAACGTAATGTCCGGCCACGCATAAATGATATTTCGCGAACGCCAGATCGGCCCGGAGTCGGTATACCGCCCCGCTTCGCGGCCACCCAGCGCACTGTAAAAACGGATTGCCGGTTCGTTGCCTTCCACTACGCCCAGCCCGACGCTGCGATATCCCGCGGTAATAAGATGCTGAGCCGCTTTACTGATTAACCGTTTACCGAGGCCCTGACGTTTAAAATCGCCGGAAACATACAGGAATTTGATTTCGGCCATCTCGCCAAAATCAGGGTTAGATGACGCCGAGGCAAGGCAAAAACCGGCCAGTTTTCCGTTTACTTCTGCCAGAAAAATACCCTGCCCCACAGCGGGATGATCAAACTTATCCTGCCAGAAAGCTTTACGACGTTGCACATCCAGCGCAGCGAATGCCTCCGCCGGGGCCAGTTTGCAGTAGGTTTCACGCCAGATAGCGACGTGCAATCTGGCGAGTTCATCAATATCTTCTGGCGCAGCTTCGCGCAAAGAAAAAGCAGGCACGGCGTTCCTCGTCATCAAAAAATTCGGTGGCAGAAAAGTCAGCTGAGTATAGTCAGGCTTTTTCTTCCCGAGCTAACAATGAACGCTTTCTTTCCACGCCCCAGCGGTAGCCGGAAATATTCCCGTCTGTTTTCACGACGCGATGGCAGGGAATGGCAACGGCCAGCAGGTTCGCCGCACAGGCACCGGCAACGGCGCGAACGGATTTTGGCGAGCCAATTTTGCGGGCGATATCAGCGTAGCTGGCAGTCGTTCCGGCTGGAATATCGCGCAATGCCTGCCAGACGCGCTGCTGAAAAGCCGTACCGCGAATATCCAGTGGCAAATCCAACCCGATTTGCGGCTGTTCGACAAAGCCGACGATCACGGCAATGCGCTGCTCAAAATCAGGATCGCCTCCCACTAGTTCAGCCTGCGGAAAACTGTTTTGCAATTCAGCGATCAACTTTTCCGGATCATCGCCCAGCAAAATGGCGCAAATTCCACGCTGGCTTTCAGCCACTAGAATCTCGCCCAGCGAAGAATGCCCGATGGCAAACCACACGCGAACATCACGGCCACCGGCACGGAATGACTGCGGCGTCATGCCCAGCACTGTGCCCGACGTTTCATAAAACCGGCCATCGGATGAATACCCGGCGGAGTGAACCGCTTCGGTCACTGTCGCCGCATCGGCCAGCTTTTCACGGACGCGGCGCGTGCGCTGCGCCTGCTGATATTCTTTTGGCGTCACACCGGTTTGGGCTTTGAAAATACGATGAAAATGGTAAGCGCTGATGCCGACTTCTGCCGACAGCTGGTTCAGCGTGAGCATTTCGGTTGACTGTTCAAGCAGCCGGCATGCCTGTGCCACGCGCTGAGCGTGAAACTGCGCCAGTGAAATAAGCCCCTGACGGCAGCGTTTGCACGGGCGGAAACCGGCCTGTTCGGCAGCTTCGGCATTGTCGTAGAATTCAATATTTTGCGGATTTGGCTGGCGTGATGGACAGGAAGGCGCGCAGTAAATACCGGTGGTTTTTACCGCATACACAAACTGGCCGTCGGCCTTCGCATCGCAACTGACAACCGCCTGCCAGCGCGGATCCTGCGCCTGATGACTTTCCGCACTTCCCGATAACGCTTCGTGACGAACTTGCGCTTTAGCTGACATGGTCTGCCTCACATTTCCCGACTGGATGATTCACAGCTTATGCTCTGAAATCACCGTGCGCCCTCCGGCGCTTGCTTTCTCATTCAACCCGCCGTTTTCAGCCTCCAAAGGGCGCTGAAGGCGTATCAAGGATCAACTGATAAAAGGCCAGATCCAGCCAGCGGTCAAATTTCCAGGCAGCCTGTTTAATCGTTCCGGTGTGGGTAAATCCGTTCTTCTCATGCAACGCAATGCTGCCACCGTTTGCCGCGTCGATCGCACCAATCAGTGTATGGACATCGCGCTCGCGTGCCGCGTCAATGAGTGCATTGAGCAACACTTTTCCCAGCCCTTTTCCACGATGACTTTTGTGAATATAAATAGAGTGTTCGACAGAATATTTATACGCTGGCCACGCGCGAAACGTGCCGTAACTGGCGAATCCCAGCAACGTCCCTTCTTCATCCTCGAGGCCGATAACCGGGAAATTATTGATCAGTTTAGTGGCAAACCATGAGGTCATACTGTCGATATGGCGCGGTTTATAATCATATAAAGCCGTTGAAGTGATAATGGCATCATTAAAAATATCCAAAATCGGCACCGCGTGCTGATGTTCATTACAGGCAATCAGTTTCATCAGATGTTCCCCTTCGCTTCCGTTATGGTTTAATTTCCACTATAGTGGATTAAATTCCACAAAAGTAAACAACGGAACGCCTGATATGTCAATCGACCAGTTGATCGCTACACGTCTGCAATCATTACGAAAAACTCAGGGGCTGAGCCTCGAACAGTTGGCAAACAATTCCGGGGTCAGTAAAGCGATGATTTCGAAAATTGAACGGCAGGACAGCAGCCCGAGCGCCAGCCTTCTGGGGCGTCTGGCGGCCAGCCTCGGCGTGTCGCTGGCACAGTTGCTCTCAGAAGAAAACCCGCAGCCCGCCCCGCTGCGCCCGCAGGCGAATCAGGAAGTCTGGCAGGATCCGGATATTGGTTATCTGCGCCGCCAGGTGACCGCGCATGAAGAAAATGGTGCGCCCGAACTGGTGGAAATTACCCTTCCAGCCGGAGCGCGCGTCAGCTATCCCGGCTGGCATCAGCAGGCTTACAAGCAGCGCCTGTGGATGGTAGAAGGCACGCTGGATATCCGTTACGGGGATGAAAACTACGCGATGGCCACCGGTGATGCCCTGACGTTTGGCGTCGATTTGCCTATTACATTCACTAATCCGGGTTCGCAGCCTTGTCGCTATCTGCTCGTTATGAGCGACAAATAGCGTCTGCGTTTTCAATCAGCGCCAGTGCGCGATCCCGCTGGCGCCAGAAGCGCGTGGTCATCATCAGCCACATCTCGGGCGACGTATTTTCGCGGGCTGACGCCAGCTCCTGAAAGCCGGGAAACGCGCCGCCGCGATAACTCAGATCATAGTGAAAATCATCAACCGAGCTGTAACGCAGGCGATGTAAATCCGCGATGACACGCCTTAACTGCGGCTGCCAGACGAGCGGATCCGCCATCCAGCGTGTCGTCAGTTTCTCCAGTTCAGGTTGCAATTCCCTGAGTTTTTCAGCCACCGGCGCGAGGTCGAATTCCGGTGAAATAACCGCGATCAGCTCCGTGAGGGAGTGTTGCAAACTGTCAAGATACGCCAGCGGATCCAGCGGCAGCACGGGCTGCGTCAGTAAAACTTCCAGCCAGTGCGCGTGAATTTGCGTATCGCGCCAGAGAATATTCAGATCCGCCTTATCGTAAGTGTCCGCTTCCGTGTGCCACCACCAGCCGCCACCGCTGCCCGGTGACTGCGTCGTTTTTTCCTGAGGCACTTCGCGGAAGGCAAAATGCAGCGGTAAACCGCAGCCCCAGAATGACTGGTCGCCGCCTTTTCCCAGCGCGGTAATGCGCAGCGCCGGTTCGCCGGTCACAGCTTCAACGGCGGCGTTTAAGAACGCATGCGATTCAGAACCGCTGGCATTCAGCACCACATTGACGGCGTCCAGACATCCCGGCGAATCCACGTTGATATGCGCCACACAATGTTGTTTCAGCTGCTGGCGGTAACGGTCGGCGTACCACGTCGAGCCGCCATAACGGGCATTGGAATGCCCCGGCCACCAGATAATCCGCAGCCCGCGCAACAACGTCTCGCGCTGCTGATAAAAATGGATCGCCATCGCCAGACACAACGCATTTCCGGTCGCGTTATCTGTCACGCCCTCATGCCAGGAATCGTAGTGGGAAGACAGCAATACAAACTCCGGGCTGCTGCCGGGAATATCCACCACCGGCATGCTGCATTCGGCGACGTGATAATTCAGCTGTGTAGCCATTTTCACGGTCATCCGCGGGTTATTCTGAAGCTCTGCCAGCAGCCGCTGGCCGCCCTGCTGATTGACTGAAATCACCGGCAGGCGCGGATAACGCAAAAAATCATCCGGCTCCGGCGTGCCCCAAACCGGCCCGACAGTTTCTTCATGCAGTGCGGATTCCGCAGAACCCCAGATATGGATCAGACCGAGCGCACCGGCGGCACACAGCCGTTGCACGTAATCTTCAAAGCCCTGACCGGCGAACACGATTTTGCCTTTTACGTTCTGCGCCCACGCTTTCCACTGTAGATCGCTACGCGGCGCGCAGGCTTCTGCGTCATAAAAAGCCAGCCCTTCCACGCCCTGCGGGCAATGCGCGGAAAATGAACGGGTTTTCGCTTCACAGCGCCAGCCGGGTTTGCCGGACAATTCCAGGCTGCCGGCCAGCGGATCACTGAGATACAACGGGCAATGCATCAGGCGCGCATCCAGCCCCTGTTCCTGCAATAACGACACCATCCGATGCGCCGCCAGTTCAGCATCATCACAACCGGAAAGCCTGTGCAGCGAGGAGAACTCGTACAACAGGCCGTCCATCAGCGGCAGTAAATGTTCACGAACCGGCGGACGCAGAGGCATTATTGGGCTTTCCCTTGCTGATGAACGGACATGTCCAGCGGGCCGAAATATTTCACCTTGATCTTCTCCCAGGTGCCGTCAGCCTTAATTTTTGCCAGCCCGTCGTTGAGCAACGCTTTGATTTTGGCGTCGTCTTTGCGCACGCCGTAGGAGGAGCCGACGCTGAATATTTTATCGTCACGCACTTCCGGGCCGGTCAGTTCGAAGTTTTTACCTTCCGGCTTATTGAGGAAACCGAAGGTCACGGCGACCGCCGGGCTGAGCGCGCCGTCTAAACGCCCGGCGACCAAATCCTGATAGATCGTATCCTGATCGGCATAAGCCACCACATCGACGCCTTTCGGCTGCCAGAAGGTATTGGCGTACATTTCCTGAATCGATCCCTGCTGAACCGCAATGCGTTTACCCTGCAACGATTCCGGCGTCGGCATCAGCGGGCTGCCTTTTGCCACCACCAGCCTGGTCGGAATGTGATACACGAAATCACTGAAGTCGATCACTTTACGACGTTTTTCTGTCGCACCTTGTGGCGAAATAAAATCGACTTTTTTGGCAAGCAGGGAAGGAATTTCGGCGTCAAAACTGCTGACCACGAACTCGCATTTCACTTTCATCACGTCGCAGATGGCGTTGGTGATATCAATTTCAAAACCGGTCGGCGTCCCGCTGGCGTCACGGTACTGGAATGGCGGATAGCCCATGTCGGCGGCGACGCGCAGGGTTTCACCGTCAGCGTGAGCCATCGCGCTGCCAAAGGTCAGTGCCAGAACGGCAGCCGCCAGTGTTTTTTTCATCATTATTCTGTCCTCTCTTCCCAAAGTTATTGTTTTGACTGCCAGTTTGAAAATTCTTCTCTGACTGCGCGGAGCTTAGTATCGTCCTGACATAAATCGAGAGCCGTCATCGCCAGCGCTTTGGCGGCCTGTAACATGCCCTGCAAACCGGCTTCTGAACCGGCGGCAACCGCGAATTCCGGCGTGTGAGGAAGGACATCGCCGATACGGATATACGGGTGGATTGCCGCCGTTATCTGGCTGACGTTGCCGATATCGGAGGAACCGATGCCGCCGTTCAGCGGAGGCGGGACGACCTCAACACCGATTGCTTCCAGATTTTGCTGGAAGAATCCGGCCAGCGTGAGGTTGTTGTTGCGTTCGGCATAGGTCAGCCCTTCTTCGATTTCCAGCCGCGCGCCGGTCATCAGCGCTGCGCCGCGTGCCGCATCGAAGACTTTTTGCTTCACGGCGGCCAGCCCTTTCACGGTGTCGGCGCGCATCAGGAATTTTGCTTCGCTGTAGGCCGGAACGATATTGGTGGCGCTGCCGCCGTCGGTGATGATGCCGTGAACGCGCACATCGTCGGTGAAAAGCTGACGTAACGCGTTGATCCCGTTGAAAGTGTGGATGACCGCATCCAGCGCGCTGATACCGTTTTGCGGCGCGGACGCCGCATGCGCCGCTTTACCATGAAATTTAAAGACGGCATCGACACACGCCAGCCCGCCGCGCACCACCATGGTTTTATCGCGTGGATGGAACATCATCACCGCATCGGCATCGTCAAAAATGCCTTTGTCGCTGAGGATAATTTTGCCGCCGCCTTCCTCTTCCGCCGGTGTGCCGATCACTTCCAGCCTGCCCGTCAGAAACTGCGAAACCTGTTTCAGCGCCAGCGCTGCCGTCACGGAAGCCGTGCCGATCAGGTTATGTCCGCAGGCATGGCCCAGATTGACCAGCGCGTCATATTCGGCCAGTAACGCAATCACCGGCCCCGGTTTACCACTGTCATAAGTGGCGCGGAATGCCGTCGGCAAGCCGCCCAGTTCTTCTTCAATCTCAAAACCTGCCGCACGCAGGGGCGCAATTAGCGCCGCCGCAGAATTCACTTCTTCAAAACTGAGCTCCGGATTGGCATGAATGTTCATCGCCAGTTCCGTCGCCTGAGCCGCCAGTAAATCGACGGCAGCGATAATCTGGGCCTTTTGTTCTTCTGTAGTGCAAACCGACATGTTTTATTCCCTGCGATGGTGCAAAGCCAAAAATTATTTTCTGACAGCGTGAATTGGCCGTTGCGTTGTTTTGCCTCTATGCCTTCCAGAAATAGGGCTTTTAGGGATTTTGGTCAAATTGAGCCTTTTTATCTGTTGCCCTTTTTACGCAAAAATTATTTTATGGTATTCGACTTTGCGGGCAGTACTCCGGGGAAATCCATGAACGAAAAAGACTGGCTGATTTTGCGCGCCGTATATCAGCATAAAAATATTACCCGCGCGGCGGAGCAGCTTTACACCTCGCAGCCCGCCCTGAGTTATCGCCTGCGTCAGATCGAACGCAAACTGGCTATCCGTTTATTTGAAGAAGGGCAAAAGGGGCTGGTTTTCAGCGCGCAGGGGGAATATCTCGCGCAGCACGCGGTGACCGTACTCAGCGATTTACAACAACTGAAACTCAATCTGCACAGCCTGGATCAGGCGCAACAAGGGGAAATCTCGCTCGGCGTTTCCAGCAATTACGCGGCATATCGTCTGCCGCCTTTGCTGAGCCAGTTTCGCCAGACGCATCCGGGGATCCGCGTCAGCCTGATGAGCGGATTCAGCGAGGATATTATTCAAAAGCTGCTGCGCGGCGAGATTGATATGGCGCTGGTGAAAGATGATTTTAACTGGAAGGAAGGTAAGCACCTGATTGAAGAAGATGACTATGTGCTGGTGAACAGTCAGGATTTTGATTTTGCGCTGCTTCCGCACATGCCGCAGATAAAAATCCATCACGGCGCGCACGTCACGCAGCTGATTGAACGCTGGTGGAATGCCAATTTCTCGCACGCGCCGAACATCACGATGGAAGTCGATAAGCTCGAAGTGTGTATGGCAATGGTGGAGCACGGGCTGGGCTACGCGATTGTCGCCACATATTTACCGCTGCCGGAGCATTTTTACCGGCGGCCTGTCAGCGTCGATGGCACGACGGTGAAGAACCGCACCTGGCTGCTGCACCGCCATAACCTCAATGCCACGCCGTATAGGCAGGCGTTTATTCATCTGTTACAGACGGCGCAACAAGGGCTGACGCCGCGCTGATCAGAGATCTAACGTGCCGTCGATCAGCGTGCAGGTATCGCCGCCAATCCACGGTTCGCCGTCCACGAAAGTGACTGTCACACGGCCATCTCGCTGAAGTTTTGTGCCCTGACGGACGCGGTAACTTTCGGCCATATGCGCACCGTCCGGGAATCCCCCGGCTTTCAAAACCCGCGCCAGACAGGCATTCGCGCTGCCCGTGACCGGATCTTCTTTCAGCACGCCGTCTTCGTCGATCAGCGCCCGCACTTCATAATCTGCCGGGCCGTTTTTATCGTGCAAACCGTAAACCGCAATGCCGTTCACGCCGAGGCGCGTTTGCAGCTCGCTGATGGCCGCTGCGTCAGCCGTGATATTCAGGCAATCCTGCGCGCTTTCCATGCGCACCACCAGCCAGATAATGCCCATGTCAGCCGCCACCGGCGTGACGTCAGCCTGAATTTTGCCACCGCGCAGCGCGGTCTCCAGCAACGCATTGTGTTCAGCCCCCAGCGGTTTCATTACCGCCGGCGGTGCAGAAAACGCCTGCCCGCCTTCGGACAACTGATTAACCTGAACCAACCCGACGCCGCATTCCTGTATCAGATGCCCCGGATTTTTAGGCTTCAGGCCGCTTTGCAACAGCGCGTACGCCGTGCCCAGCGTCGGATGTCCGGCAAACGGCAACTCTTTGTCGGTGGTAAAAATACGGACGCGGTAATCGGCATCCGGCGATTCCGGTTTAAGCACAAAAGCGGTTTCCGCAAGATTGGTCCAGCGCGCCATGGCGAACATTTCGGCGTCGGTCAGCCCTTCGGCATCGAGGATTACGGCCAGTGCATTGCCTTTCAGCGGTTCAGCGGTAAACACATCAACTTGTTTAAAACGGCGCAGGCGGGTCATAACGGATCCTTTTGTTCATCTTTTGGAAACGGGCGAAGTGTCTGAGTCTATGAAGTTTTGTTTCTATTTTCGAGAAAAATGTCAGCTTGCGGTGGCTGGCCTATGCTTAAAGCACTTCACTGTCTTTTCTAAAACACATAAGGAACAGAAAGATGCCCGCGAAGGATTTGATTGGTATTGGCATCGGCCCGTTTAATCTGAGTCTGGCCGCCATGGCGAGGGATACCGCGAAACTTAACACGGCTTTTTTTGATGCCAACCCGGAATTCAGCTGGCATCCCGGCATGTTATTGCCAACGGCCACCATGCAGACCTACGTTTTGCAGGATCTGGTGACGACGGTAGCACCGCGCAGCGAATTCTCCTTTATCAACTATCTGGTTGAGCAGAAGAAGATTTACCGTTTTCTGGCGACAGAACAACTGATCATCAGCCGCGATGAATTCTCAGATTATCTGCGCTGGGCGTGTGACCGCATTCCCGGTCTGCATTTTTCCGAGCCGATTGAGCGTATTGATTTCGATGATAAAAAGCAGGAATTTGTGGTGCAGAGCGATAAAGGCGAGCACCGCGCGCGCAACATTTGCCTCGGCACCGGCCATGCGCCGTGGATCCCCAAACCGGCACGCGCGGCGCTGGGGGAAAACTGTTTCCACGCGGCTGAAATTGAATTGCGTGAACCAGATTTCACCGGCAAACGCGTCATTGTGGTCGGCGGTGGCCAGAGCGGCGCAGACATTATTCTCAATGCCCTGGGCGGGCACTGGGGTGAATTCGCGGAACTGAGCTGGTTGTCACGACGCCCGAATTTTCAGCCGCTGGATGAGTCGATTTTCACTAATGAATATTTCACGCCCGAGTATGTGAATTACTTCTACACGCTCCCCGAAGACGTGCGTGAGCAGGAGATCAGAACGCAGAAACTGCCTTCCGATGGCATCAGTTATCACACGCTGGAAGATATTTATAAGCAGCTTTATCACCGGTTTGACGTGTTGCATCAGCCGCGCAACGTGCGTTTACTGCCGCACCGCGCGCTGGATCATATCGTTCGCAACGCTTCCGGGGATTTCAGTTTGCAGGCGAAACACGGGCTGGAGAAATCCGAGGAACATTTCAGCGGCGATATCGTCATTCTCGCCACGGGTTATCGCCCCGGTTTGCCGGATTATCTCGCGCCAATGCTCAACAGAATTCCGTACGATCGCGAACAACATTTGCCGTTGCTGCCCAACTTCAACCTGCGCTGGGACGGCCCGGAACAGAACCGGATTTACGCGGTGAATGCCGGTATCCACAGCCACGGCAGCGCCGAAGGCCAGTTGACGCTGACTGCGTGGCGCTCGGCCAAAATCCTGAACCATCTGCTGGGCGAACCGCATTACGATCTGCGCCCGGTGCCGTCGCTGGTGCAGTGGTGGTCAGGCGAATAGCAGGCACAAAAAAGCGGAGCACAAGACTCCGCTTTCATTTTTGTTTGACTCGCCGTTTTATCTACACGTAGAAGTAGATCGCCATAAAGTGGCAGGCGCTGCCGCCCAGCACAAAACCGTGCCAGATGGCGTGACCGAAACGGAAGCGTTTTGATGCATAGAAAATGACGCCCAGCGTGTACACCACGCCGCCCACAGCCAGTAACGCCACACCGCCAGGAGACAATTTGGTCGCCAGCTGATAAATCACAATCAGCGACAGCCAGCCCATGGTCAGGTAGGTGATCAGCGAAAGCACTTCAAAACGGTGCGCAAACGCCAGTTTGAAAATTACGCCAAACAGCGCCAGGCCCCAGATGACCGCCATCAGCCCTTTCGCCAGGGGAGAATTCAGCCCGATCAACAGGAACGGCGTGTAAGTTCCGGCAATCAGCAGATAAATCGCGCAGTGATCGAGTTTTTTCAGCCAGTATTTGGCTTTCTGATGCGGAATGGCGTGATACAACGTGGAGGCCAGATACAGCAAAATCATGCTGCCGCCGTACAAACTATAACTGGTGATCGCCATTGCGCTGGCGTTTACGCTGATCGCCTGCACCAGTAACAAGACCAGGCCGACAATCCCAAACACCAGCCCGACGCCGTGACTCAGGCTGTTGGCAATTTCTTCAGCCCACGGATATCCCTGTGGTGATGACTTACCCATACGATGAGAACCCTCGAGGCAAAACAATAAAATAACGTTAATCCGGCACTGTTTATAAATTACGCCGACAGGCAGATTAACTGAGAATGATTCCAGTGTACACCTGTAAGCCTAAATTGAGTATTTCCTGATGTAACAGTCTCTTAGCGGGATCATCATTTCAGTCAACCTCTTTCTGGAATCCCTTCAATTCATTCACTTTGTTTATAATTCCTCCGTGTGACATTCTGAAGACAGCGCCATTTTCCGCACCCAAAAACATGATTTTTTGTCATCAACCGATTAAGGTGTACCGGAAATCTCTGATAATGCTCTTCATAATGCCGTCAATTTGACTAAGGTTTGACTATGTCCGTAGCAACTTCCCCGCTGAATTTTGGCGCAATGACCGAAGTTTTTCAGTTCTTGATGGAAATCGACAAGTTGAAAAGCGTGCAACGTCGCACCAAAGTGTTAGGCACTGAGCGTCAGGAAAACTCTGCGGAACACAGCTGGCATTTCGCCGTGGCAGCCATGTCACTGGCACCTTTCGCGCCACAAGGCACTGATATCAATAAAGTCATCCGCATGGCGCTTATCCACGACATCGTCGAAATCGATGCCGGTGACGTGCTGGTATACGATCTCGCTGCCCGTGCGGCGGTGCATGATCAGGAAATCATTGCTGCGAAACGCCTGTTCGGCCTGCTGCCTGCGCCGCTGAGCACACAATTTCTGGATCTGTGGAATGAATACGAAGCCGGAGAAACCCCGGAAGCGCGGTTTGCGCTGGTCATTGACCGCGTCATGCCGATGGTCATGAACCTGAACAATCAGGGTCAGAGCTGGGTGGAGAACAATATCCGTCTGGAGCAGGTTTTAGCCCGCAATGCCTTTATCGCCGATATCCACCCGGAACTTTGGCTACATATCCGCGGCCATCTTGATAACGCCCATCAGCAGGGCTGGCTGAAGTAATATAATCCTCCCCTTCACAGGGGAGGACGTTTAAAAAATTTACTTCGGTACCGTCAGCACCGTTGATTCCACATAAGGTTTCATGATGGTGTCAGCATCTTTCTGTGCCTGCGCCGCCGCCGCTTCCGGTGTCACTTTTTCGTCGTTTACCAACGCTGCCAGCTGGTTTTCCATTGCCTGTCGAACCGCCACGGTTTCATAGGTCGCATACCACGGATAAGCGTATTTCAGCTGCTCCAGTGCAATCGACGCACGCGGGTCTTTTGCCAGATAATCTTTCATTTCCGGCGTGTCATAAGACGCCATACGCGGTGAAAAATAACCGGTAAATCGGCTCCAGGCACCGTTCACTTTCGGACTGACCAGATATTGCATGAACTGGTATGCCGCTTTTTTCTGATCGTCGGAAATCCCTTTAAAGCTCACCAGACTCGCGCCACCAATAGTCACTGCGTTACGCACTTTGGAAGGCATCATCGCCACCCCCAGCTCGAAATCTTTGGTGTTTTCACGCATAAAGCCCAGCGCGCCGGTGCTCAGCATCGCCATACCCAGTTTGCCAGAGAAGAACGCTGCGCTGATTTGTTTGGAATTCAGCACGCCTGAAGGCATCACTTTGTCGCGATAAACCAGGTTCTGCCAGAAGTGCAGTGCGCCCAGCGTGGACGGTTTGTCGTAATACACTTCGCCCGGGTAATCGGCGTTGTAATACTGCCCGCCGTTGGCACGCACCAGCGCGGATAAAATCCAGCCGCCGTAGTCATCGTTAGTCGATGGCAACATGATGCCCCACTGGCCTTTCGCCGAATCCGTCAGCTTTTTCGAATCTGCCAGCAATTCATCCCAGTCTTTCGGTGGCGCGGTAATACCCGCCCGGGCGAACATCGTTTTGTTGTAATACAAAATTGGCGTCGAGTTATGGAACGGAATGGCATACGTCACGCCGTTCACCTGCGCATTCTGGCGCATGGCGGGCCAGAAGTTTTGCGTCAGGAATGGTGTGGCTTTCTGATCGCCGAATTTGAACAGTTCGTCCATCGGCAGAATTTCATTTTTGATCGCCAGATCTGCCGTGAAGTTAGCAGACATGATCACCAGCGCCGGTGGCTGACCGGATTTGGCCGCCGCTTCCGCTTTCACTTTGGTGGTGTCGTAACTGCCGGTAAAAATGCCGCGCACTTCGACATCATTTTGTGACTGGTTGAACTCTTTGATAACACGGGTCATTTCCATGGTCAGCTTGCCGTCAACCGGCGCAGGGAACATGAAATCGATATTTTCTTTGGCGAAGGCGCTGCCTGTGGCAATGAAGCCAATGGCGAGCGTCAGTGCGTAAACTTTACGCATGATGGTGATTCTCCCGGTGCAGGTTCTGCTGGTTTTGGCCTGAAAAAAGATGAAGGTCGTGCAAAGAGAAATGCAAAGTGATGCGGTCGCCGGGTTGTGGGATCTCCCCGACGTTTTCCCGCAGCTGGTTTTTACGAACGTAGCGAATTTTCCCCAGCGCAGTGTCGGCGTGGCAGAGATACTCCGCGCCGAGCAGTTCGCGATAGGTCAGTGTGGCCTGCAATTGCAGGCTTTCGCCATCCACCGGGCGGTCGCTGAGGTGTTCGGGTCTGATGCCCAGATACACTTCAGTAAGCGCCTGCGCGTGACCAGTTTGCGGCAAATGCACCGGCTGATTTTCGACTGTCAGCACGCCTGCGGCGCACGGCAGCAGAAAAAGATTCATCGACGGTGTGCCGATAAATCCGGCGACAAATAAGTTAGCCGGATGCGCGTACAGCGCTTCCGGCGCGCCAATTTGTTGCAGATGGCCCTTATCCAGCACAGCGATCCTGTCCGCCATGGTCATGGCTTCCATCTGGTCGTGCGTAACGTAAACGGTGCTGGTTTTTAGCTGCTGATGCAGCTGCATAATCCCATCGCGGACTTCGGTACGCAGGCGCGCATCGAGGTTCGACAGCGGTTCATCCATCAGGAAAAGCTTCGGATCGCGCACTATCGCGCGGGCCATCGCCACGCGCTGACGCTGTCCGCCGGACAATTTGCCCGGTTTACGTTTGAGCAACGGCTCCAGCTGCAATAATCCGGCCACGCGATCGACACGCGCCTTGTGCTGATCTTTCGGCTCGTTGCGCATCCGCATACCGAACGTGATGTTCTGCTCAACGGTCATGTGCGGGAACAGCGCGTAGTTCTGAAATATCATCGAAAAATTACGTTCGCGGGGCGGCAAACCGGAGATGTCATTACCGTCGAGCATAATGCGCCCGTCGCTGACCTCTTCCAGACCGGCCAGCAAACGCAGCAGGGTACTTTTGCCACAACCCGACGGCCCGACCAGCACCAGAAATTCGCCGTCGGCAATCTCCAGCGACAGATGATTCACCGCCGTGCTGCCTTCAAACTGTTTGGTAATATGTTCCAGACGAATACCCGACATCATTGCTCATCCACCGGACAACTGATTTGTGCATCGTAAAGATACGGCCCCGGATATTGCGACAGCGGATGCAGATAACTGACCAGCCCGGTGTTATCCACCAGACGGTGCATGACGCAGGCCGCCGGTTCGAGGTTATAGAACGGCGCGGGATTATGATGGTAATACGGCACCTGATGCACAGTACCGGGAATGGTGGTGATGATCGCCTGTTTGTACTGGGTGAAAATCAGGCGGTGCGTATGGCCGCAGAACACGCGAACCAGCGACGGGAAGCGGTCAATCAGAGCCAGCAGCTGGTCGCCGTTTTCGCAGGAAATCGCGTCCATTTGCGCCGAACCAACTTTTACCGGCGGATGGTGCATAAACACCGCCGTCGGTTTCCCGCCGCCCTGCTCCAGCTGACCTTCCAGCCACGCCAGCGTTTCCAGCGTCAGGAACCCTTTTGATTCACCGGCCAGGCTGGAATCCACAAACAGCAGACGCATCGGGAAATCATCGATGGCATAACGCATATTTTGCGGATCGGTGCCTAGCTGCGGACACAGCGGATGCAGCGCTTCCAGGAACTGTGCTTTGTCATCGTGATTGCCGGGAATGATAAACAGCGGATAGCGCAGATTGCCCAGCGTGCGGCGCGCAACTTCATATTCCTGCGGCAGGCCACAGTTGACGATATCGCCGGTGATCACCACTGCATCCGGTTGTTCTTCCAGCGCATTGAGCTGGCTGACCACTTCGGCGTTACAGCCGTTCACATCGATAAAGTCATACAATTTGCGGCCATGGCTGCGAAAGTGCATGTCAGAAATCTGAGCTAAAAACATGGATGACTCCTTTATTTAATGCCCGAGAAGCCAAAGCTTTTCAGGAACTGTTTCTGAAAAATAATGAACGCCACCATCAGTGGCAGGCACACCATCAGCGTTCCGGCAGTAATCAATCCCCACTGGCCGCCCGATTCCGCGCCCATCGCAAAGGACACCAGCCCGACGGTGAGCACCTGTTTGTCCGGGTCGTTAAGCACCATCAGCGGCCATAAATATTCATTCCAGTGATAGGTAATGCTGACGGTCGCAAAGGCGAGAATGGCGGGCCATGACATGGGGATCAGCACGCGGAACACCACCTGCCACCAGCGGCAGCCTTCCATCAGAGCAGCTTCTTCGATTTCACGGGGAATACTGAGAAACGCCTGACGCATCAGGAACACGCCAAACGCTGAGGCAAAGTACGGCATCATCACGCCGGTCAGGGTGTTGAGCAGCCCGAACTGTTTGAGGATCATCATGTTCGGCACCATCATGATGACCGGCATGATCATCAGCTGGATGAGCAGCAGGTAGAACAGCGTCTGTTTGCCGCGAAATTCGTGATACGCGAAGACGTAACCGGCGGTGGTGATGGTCACCAGCTGAACCAGAAACGTGCCGAAGGAGAAGAAGATCGTATTGGCGTAAAGCCTCAGCCAGTCAGCGCTGTCCCATGCCTCACGGAAGTTTTGCAGTGTCAGCGGAAAGCGCGGCAGTAACGAGGCCATATCCGGCGAAAAGCTGCTTTCGCTGAACGCCGACGACAGCATCCACAGGAACGGTGCCATCCACAAAAACGCCGCGCACAGCAGTAAAACCGGCAATGTCGAACGACGCGCACCGCGCAATAACATCGACGGCGAACGCGCACCCGCCTGCGATTTTTTACCGGTCATCACCGGCGCTTCAGATGTTTCAACGCTCATAGTGAGCTCCTTTTTCCAGCACACGCAGATTCAGCATCGAAAAACCAAACAGCAGCACCAGCGTGAGGAAAGTCGCCGCCGAGGCCTTGCCTAAATCGTGGGTGTCATTGGCGAGACTCTGGATGTAATACAGCAGCACTGTGGTGGCATTATTCGGCCCGCCCTGCGTCATCACCGCGACGTGGTCGATCTGGGTAATGGAATAAATCAGCGCAATAGTGACCACAAAACTGATGGTCGGGCGCAGCAGCGGCAGGGTGACGTAGAAGAAAACCTGCGGGCGCGACGCCCCTTCCATCAGCGCCGCTTCACGGGCAGAAGCGGGAATCGACTGCAATCCGGCGAGGAAAAACAGCATGTAATACCCGGCAAATTTCCATACACCGATAACGCTCAGGGCAATCAGCGCGCTGTTGCTCATGCCGAGATAGTTGTTATTCATCGGCCCGAACATTTTCGCCAGGGTGTAATCCAGCAATCCCATGCCAGGCATGAAAATGAACAGCCACAGGGTTGCGGCGCTGACCAGCGGGATAATCATCGGCAAGAAAAACGCGGTACGCAGCCAGCGGTTGAGCGAAGTGTTTTCCCACAGCGCAACGGCCAGCAGCAGCGCCAGCACGATACCGGGCACGACGGTCATCAGGATGTAAGCCAGGTTATTGAGCAGTGCACGCCAGAAAACGGGATCCTGCACCAGACGCAGATAGTTTTGCAGACCGACAAACGGTGGCCCGTCCGACGCCAGACGGCTGTCAAACAGGCTGTCCATCGCTGACTGAAATAAAGGGTAATAGGTGAACAGAAACAGGAAAATCAGCGTCGGCAGCAAAATAAGATAAGGAAACAACGTGCGGCGCATTACAGGATACCGGTCAGCGAAATAAGGTGCCTATCCTGTCCTGCCTATGTGTCAGTTACATGGCGGAAGTGTGATGGTTATTTGAATGAAAAATGAGCGAATGTTACTGAACAAATAGGATGAAAAGACCGCCGTATTGCCGTCCTTAAAATCGTTACCCCTGAACTCATGACCTCGCCAGCGCGTTCCCGGCTTTTTCCGACAACTCAAACAAAGCAGGCAAAACATGCGCCGTAGCTTTGATGTACGCGCTCACCTGCGCCACACCTTCCGGCGGCAAAAGTTCCCCGCTTTCCAGACCTTCGCTCAGACAGAGCAAACCATGGCAAAGGCCTTCGGCAGATTCAGAGGCGACCGCGCCAAGATCATAAAGCTGGGGTTCGGTGAAGTTGCTGAGATCCATATCGGAAATCAAAGTGCGAAAAGCGGTGATGGAGTTTTCAGGGTACTGAGTTTCGGTTGTTGTCATGATGATCATTCCATTACCAGATTTAAGTTTCATCACGCCTTCAGGTTCCAAACAAAAGGAGTGACTCAGACAGGTTTGGAACTCCGGATCTAGCGACCGGCCAATCATAAAGATTGCCCTGCCTGAGCCACGAATTGAAGTGTGCACGTAGCCGCTGAAAAAAAACAAATTTTTTCAGTTCCAGATATTCGGAGTTCCAAGTCCGGCTACGGATTTTGCCGCAGCGAGGTGACTATATTCCGATGATTTTGCCAATGAAACAGACTGTATGGATTTACAGGAAGTTACTTTGATAATTGGAAGGCGTCTCGCAATAAACATGTATGCTAACGTTGCATGATTATTGGGATAGGCTTCACACAGCGAATATTTCGGGCACTCATGCTCTGTGATAATATCCGTCTAATACATCAGTCCTTCCTTTCAACTCACATTGAATGAATTAGATAAAGTCAAATTCTCAAATAAAGGGATCTACACAATGGATATTATTGCCCAAATTGAATCAGGAACGTTGTCTCTCGGTGAATTGATTAATACATTAGCTCAGGAAAGAGATTATCCTCATTCCATGTGGTATGAACGTTACAGCGAGCTCACCGGTCAGGTACAGCAAGCGCACAGTTTTTCGGGTGCCGAGAATGATGAGTTACTAAAAGCGCTTTGGTATGAGCGTGGAAATGGGGTTGCCAGTATCATGCAAGGTGTTCCCTCTTTAGCCGAATTTCAAAAAAACATACCGTTTTTCAGAGAATTAACTGAGATAATACGCATAAAACAGGATGACACAACCTACAAGCAAGTCACGCAAGCCATGCAGCTTGCAAAGCAAGAAGGGCGTCTCAGCCGTATGTACTGGAGCCTCAGAAACAGGGTCTTTGCGGCTTTTTCTCCGAATTTATGTACAACAACTGTCGAAGAAAATGCCTTTACGGCAGCAGCCAGTTTTCTCAATAAGAGCTTTAATTTAGGGCTGACTCTGGACGGCGACTGGTTGCAGAAAAATAACGAATTCAAACAGGCCATCAATCAGCTTATACCTGATACCGACCCTCATTTTGTCAATATGGCGCTTTGGCATCTTTATGAACTAATACGTGATCGTGATAATAATAAAGAACCGAAATTTAATATTACTCACCAACCTGTCGTTGAAAGAGAAATCAAACGATCTCAGCCGGCTAATACAACACCTATCAATCAAATCTATTTCGGGCCGCCGGGAACAGGTAAGACGTATATTCTGCAACAGGAGATGAACAAGTATACAACGGATGTTGAACAAGCAGATCTCAGTGCCTGGCTGGATTCACATCTGGAGTCGCTGAACTGGATGCAGGTTATTGCACTGATTTTACTCGACCTTAATAAGCGAGCCAAAGTCCGTGAAATCGTAGAGCATAACTGGTTCCAGCGAAAAGCCTCATTGAATGGCCGCACGACTAATTTGACCCAAACCGCCTGGGCATCGCTGCAAGCCTTCACTCAGCCAGAATCAACAACGGTGGAATATAAAAATCGTCGCGAGCCAGCTGTATTTGATAAAACAACTGACAGCGAGTGGTTTTTAGTGAAATCACAACTGGAACAGATAGAAGATCTGACGGCCTTGCATGCTGTGCTGAAAAAAGGCCCGACCTCTGCAGAAGCTATTAAACGCTTTGCCGTTGTCACCTTCCACCAGTCGTATGGTTACGAAGAATTTATCGAAGGAATGCGTGCCCGTGCCGATGACAGCGGTAATGTCTCTTACCCTATAGAACCCGGAATTTTCATGCGTCTTTGTTTGAAAGCCAAGGCAGATCCGGATCACCGCTACGCTATCTTTATTGATGAAATCAATCGGGGAAATATCTCTAAGATATTCGGCGAGCTGATCTCACTGATCGAAACGGATAAGCGCGCAGGGATGAAAAATGCCCTGAGTTTGCAATTATCCTACAGCGGCGAAATATTCAGCGTACCGTCAAACGTGGATATTATTGGCGCAATGAACACCGCTGACCGCTCACTGGCTTTAATGGATACAGCACTGCGTCGTCGTTTTGATTTTATCGAGATGATGCCTGACCTTTCTTTACTGAGCGGCTGCCATATAAAAGGCATTGACCTTGAACCGTTACTGGAAAATCTCAACAGCCGAATTGAAGCACTTTATGACCGCGAGCACACGCTCGGGCACGCCTTCTTTTTGCCGGTAAAATCCGCTCTTGAGACTAGCGGTCAGGAAGAGGCCTTTAAGCTTTTTAAAGGCGTATTCCAGAAAAAAATCATTCCTTTACTTCAGGAATACTTCTTTGATGACTGGAATAAAATCAGGCTGGTTCTGGCGGACAACCAGAAAGAAGATAGCCTGCAGTTTGTGAGGGAGAAAAACGATGATTTTGATGCGCTTTTCGGCCGCAACCATGGTTTAAGACGGCACGAGCAGCAGTCAACGGTCTATGAGCTTCAATCGTTTGGTCAGGCGGTATGGGATTTGCCACAAGCTTACCGTGAGATTTATCAGCAACAGGAAATTCAAGCAACCCCATCAGGAAGTGTCTAATGACCGGGGTTATCTCTGCCTTTGAATATGATTTATTAGGGGACGAAAACGCCAAAATATCTGGCGTTGTTCCTTTGCCTTCAGAGGTTTTTAAATACCTTGAGGCAATGGCTCTCAGCGAGTATGGATGCCAATTTCTTAAAGTTACTGCCCGCAACAACCAGCGTTTATTACAGGTCCAGAATTATGCAGGCATGCTGTTCACACCTCTGGGCCATCAGTTGGAAATATTGCCTAAAGTCGGGCGAAATCTGACCAAAGAAAAAGCACGCGAAACGCTGGTCACAATGTTGAGTTATCTGTCGGGCTTTCGGCATATTCAAACTCAGGAGTCATCGGTACAAACTTATTCGAGACCCTTGCTGGAAATTTTTATCTCTCAGTTTTTACAAAGCTTAAGCCTGTTGCTAAAAAAAGGTCTGCGTTCTGACTATCGGGAACACAGCGATAATTTAACCTTCATGAAAGGCAGGTTGAATGTATCAGCCCAGCTTCGACATAATGTGATTCATCGCGATAAATTTTTCGTCAGTTATGAAGAGTATTCTCCGGATAATGCCGCCAACAGACTCTTGCACTCAGCTTTGAATAAGCTCAGTAAAATGCAGCTTGCAGCAGAAAACCAGCAATGGATCCAGGAGCTTCGTTTTGTTTTCGATGATATCCCGGTGAGTCGGGATATCGACGCGGATATTTCACAATTGCGCTTTGGCCGTAACATGGTGCATTACGAAACCCCCGTGGAATGGGCGAAATTAATTCTCACTGGTATGAGCCCGATGGCATTGCAAGGAGAGGCGAAATCTTTATCACTCCTTTTCCCTATGGAGGTGGTGTTTGAATCTTTTGTCGCACAAACTATTGCTGACGAACTGCCACCCGGGCTGACCGTTAAATCACAATTTAGCGGCCTGTCACTGGTCAGACATCAGGAAAAAGACCTTTTCTCATTGCGGCCAGATCTTGTGATTCAGAAAGGGGTTCCCGCTAAAAATAATCTGGTCATGGATACAAAATGGAAGCTAATCAATGGAAATATGCGAAACCAATATGGTTTATCCCAATCAGATCTTTATCAGATGTTTGCCTACGGGCAAAAGTATCTTGCCGGTGAAGATCAAGGAGCGATGTATTTGATTTATCCTGAACAAGACAATTTTACCGCCCCGATCCGCCATCACTTTGAATTCTCCAATACGCTAAAACTGTGGGTAGTGCCGTATCGAATCACGGCCAATCAGGGACAGCGATTTTCACTGCAACAATAATGTTATTCACCGGGCGCGGCTGGCGCGCCCGGCTGACCTTCAAACCACCACAACACCCATCCTTTCCCGTGCCTCTTCATAGGTCGGCATCGATGCCGCAGCCCCTGCTCTTTCCACACAAACGGATGCGTAGGCGGAGGCAAATTGCGCGGCTTCGGAAAGCGTGGAACCGGCGGCGAGCTGCGAGGCTAATGCGCCGTTAAAGGCATCGCCTGCGCCGGTGGTATCGACCGGTGTGGCCGGGCAGGCGGCGATGATTTGCGTTTCGCCATTCACGGAAAGCAGTGCGCCCTGCGTGCCGAGCGTGACGATCAGTGCCTGAATGCCTTTAGCGTGCAGCGCGTGGGCGGCGCACTTAGCGGATGGAATATCGTGAACCTCAATGCCGGTCAGTAATGTGCATTCAGTGGCGTTGGGCGTGAGCAAATCGACCTGCGCCAGCAGGTGGTCGGAAACCGGCTGGAACGGCGCGGGATTGAGGATAATGTATGTCCCGTTTTCCCTGGCGATGTTGATCAGTTTTTCGATAGCCGGAAGATTATTTTCCAGCTGCGTCAGCAGGATATCCGCAGCGGCTACCGCCGGACGGCATTGTTCGACCTCTTCGTCGGTGACCGTCAGGTTCGCGCCCGGATCGACCGCTATCATGTTTTCCGCGTCCGCACCGGCGACGTAAATCAGCGCATTACCGGTCGGGCATTCGCTGGTGGAAAACAGCGTGACGGCATCGAAACCGGCGTTGTCGAGGTGGCGGCGGGCAAACATGCCGAAATCATCACGCCCGACTTTCCCGATGTAATGCACCCGCGCACCGGCGCGCAGTGCGGCAACTGCCTGATTCGCGCCCTTTCCACCCGCACCCATCATGCTGTTACGCGCAATCAGGGATTCTCCCGGCTTGGGGAAACGCGCCATGCCAGCGACAATGTCGAGGTTGAAAGAACCAAATACGCATACCTTGCCTTTTTTCATGCCTCTCTCCTGAAAGAAAACGGTCGTGACTGCGACTGAAAAACGCGTTGTGCTGCCAGACAGGCGCCGCGGCAGCCGGTCTCATCGGTGACGGCGCTGAAGTGGATCTTCAGTCCGTTCGCCGGATACGGGCTGCGCAGATGGCTGCGCAACTGCTGTTCGAGCTGCGCCAGCGGGAAATTCTCCATCGCCAGCACACCGCCGCCGAGCACCAGATATTCCGGGTCCAGAATGTTCATTTCACTGGCGACCGTTCGTGCCAGACGCGCTACAAATTCGGTTAAATCCACATGTTCTGCGTGACGCACAAACAGTTCGGCGAAGGGCGTTTGCGGTGCGTGCTGCCGAGCCCAGCCGGTCAGCCAGTTGCCGGACGTCAGCGTTTCGACGCACCCGGTTTTGCCGCAAGGACACAGCAGCGGATTGCCTGCCAGCGGAATATGTCCGAGCTCGCCCGCACCGCCGTGCGCACCGTGATAAAAATCGCCGTTAATCCACAAACTGTTGCCCAGACCGGTGCCCAGATACAGGCCGACGGCGACGTCAGGCAGCGTGTCGTGCTGAAGTAAATCCCACCACATCAGATGGTTAACGTCTTTATCCATCGTCACCGGCAGATGCAGTCGCTGCGCAAGCTGCTCCGCGACCGGCTGATTATCCAGCGCGGAAATAAACGGCAGCGATAACACGGTTTGCCGGTCACGGGACAAGATCCCCGGCAAACCGAGCATCACCTGTGCCACCTGATGATGCGGATCCTGCGCATCCAGATACCCGCGGATCAGTGCTTCCAGCCCGCTCAGCGGATCACTTTGCCCTGCCCAACTTTGCGTCGGGGTTTTGTGGTAGCCGCGAAAATTTTGCTGGCTGTCCATCAGCATTAAACGGGTATTGGTGCCCCCGACATCCACTCCAAGAAAGTGCGGCATACGGCTCTCCTGCCCTCAGGCTGCGTGACGCGCCTGACGCATCTGATCGAGCATTTTGTCCCAGGCAATATCCAGATCGCTGTCGAGCGTGAACAGGCCGGAACTGCCGACGATCAACACTTCCGCGCCCGCAGACATCAGATCCTGATACGTCCTCAAGTTGCAGGATCCGTCGATTTCGATCAGATAGCGGTAGCCTTTTTGCTGTTTGAGATCGCGCAGCTGAGCAATTTTCCCCAGCATTTCCGGGATGAACGGCTGCCCGGCATAGCCCGGATCGACGGTCATGACGGTAATTTTATCCAGCAGATGAATGTAGTGCTGGATGTATTCCACCGGCGTCGCAGGGTTAAGTACCACGCCGACCTTTTTACCCAGAGAACGGATCTGGTTGATGATGCGGAACGCGTCGCGGTTGATAGTTTCGGCGTGCGGACAAATAAAATCGGCACCGGCTCTGGCTATCGGTTCGATAAAGTCGGACGGATTTTCCACCATCATATGCACGTCCAGAATCAGGGGCGTATGCGGGCGGATCTGTTCGATGAAGAACGGCGACAGCGTGATGTTTTTGACGTAATGGCCGTCCATGATGTCGATGTGCAGCATGTCAGCGCGGCGGTTCAGCACTTCGAGTTGCTGTTTGATGTCGATCAGGCTCATGCACATCAGCGACGGAGAAATTTTGTATTCCATGATGTTTTCCTAAGGTCAGAGGCTATGAAAATAAGCTTTAAAAATAAGGATTAAGGTTGTGCAGCCCGCGCTTTGGCGGCGCTCATGCGTCCTGCGCGTTTTTGCAGGAAACGGGCACGGAAGAATTTCAGCGCCAGCACCACAATCAGTACCGCGCCCCACATCGCCAGACTGAAATGCGGGCTGACGTTCAACAGATTCAGGCCGGTGGAAATCACCTGCAGGACAATCAGCGAGAGCACCACGCCCGCGACTTTGCCGAAACCGCCGTTGGGATCCGTGCCGCCTAAAATGATCGCCAGTACGGTCAGCAGCAGGTAAGAATCGCCGTAGCCCATGCGCGCCGAATTGAAGCGCGCCATCATCACCAGCCCGGCAATCACGCATAACATGCTGGAAATTACGTAGATGGCGATGAGGACACGGTGCGTGTTGACGCCGCTGAAATGGGTGGCGTTGATGTTGCTGCCGCTCATGTAGATGTATTTACCGAGGCGGGTGCGTTCTAAAAACACCGCGATTAAGGCGGCCGTCAGCAGAAAGATGATTAACGGAACCGGCACGCCGAGCAGGGTTTCCGCACCGATAAAGCGCACGATGTCGGGCATACCGCTGATGGCCGCGCCGCGTGAGAGATAGATGCCAACGCCGTTCACCATCGTCATAGTGGCGAGCGTGACCAGAATCGGATGCGCCCCGACGTAGGCCACCAGCGCACCGGTCAGCATGCCGATGACCAGCGCCAGAATCATTGCGCCAACCAGCGCCACGGTCAGCCAGACCGCCTGCATGGCCATGCTGGCATCGGGCGGCAGCCAGGTCAGAAACACCCACGCCATCAGCAGGCTGGTCAGGTTAGCGGTGGCGATAATGCACAGGTTCAGGCCGCCGCTGAGGATCGGGATAAACATTGCCAGCGTCAGCAAACCGAGTTCCGGCAGCTGAAACGCGACGCTCATAAAGGTGGCGTCACTGAAGAATCGCCCCGGCATCGCCAGGCTGAAACCGATAATGACCACCAGCAGCAACAGCGATAATCCCAGTGTGGTGTTGTCTATTTTCAGGGAAGCCATTTTCAGCCGGGGCCGGGCTTTAAGATTCACATTTCTGCTTTTCGCGAACATAGCGGTTTTCCTCACGCGAAGCCGACTTCGGTTTCTTTGCGTTTCTTGTAATGGGTGACGGTGATTGCCGCGACAATCACCACGCCGATGACGATATTCATGAAGTAGCTGGAGACACCGATCAGGTTGAGGCCGTTTTTCAGCACGCCAATCAGGAACACGCCCATCAGTGTGCCGACCACGCTGCCTTTACCGCCGTTAAGGCTGGCGCCGCCGAGCACCGCCGCCGCCAGCACATCCAGCTCGCCGCCGACCAGCGCATTCGGCACCACTTCACCGACGCGATACACCTGTACCAGGCCGCCAATCGCCGCCATCGCGCCGAGATAACCGTACGCAAACAGATGCAATAACCCGACACGGATCCCGATACGACGCGCGGATTCCTGATCACCGCCGACGGCAAACAGCTGGCGTCCCAGATGGGTTTTGTTGAGCAGGATCCAGCTCAGTCCGGCGACTGCCAGCATCACTACCACCGGCAAACCCACCTGATAGTGCTGCTCGCCGACGCTGAAGGGCAGCACACGGATCGGCGTGGTCAGCCAGTCCGGCAGGTCATAGAGGCTGGTGCCGTTGGTCAGCCACATCAGCATGCCGAACAGCAGTGACTGCATGCTGATGGTGACGATGATCGAGACAATGCGCAGGCAGTAGATCAGGATGGCGTTGATCATCCCGAGGACGGTGCCGATCGCGATCGCCAGTAAAATGCTGCCGGCAGGACTGCTCAGGCCGTAATGAATGGCCAGGGTGGCGATGAGGTACTGCACGACGGACGCCACGGCGGCGAACGAAATATCAATGCCTCCGGTGACCAGCACCACAAATAATCCGAGGGCAAAAATGCCGCTGACGGCGTAGCTTTCGGTCAGATCGAGCAGGTTCTGAAGCGTCAGAAACTGATTGGTGAGCAGGGAAAACGTGACGATAACCACCAGCAAAACCCAGGCTAAATAACCTTCATTGCTGGACGGGCGTAACCGGCTGAGCTTAAGCATTGACCGCCTCCGCAAGCTGTTGCTGAGTAATCGCGCCCGGAAGATATTCGCCCTTCACTGTGCCTTCGGAGAAATGCAGCACGCGGTCGCAGTTGAAATACACTTCCGGCACTTCGTCGGAAATCAGCAGGATCGAAATGCCCTCTTCCGCCAGCTGATGCACCAGCTGGTAAATACTGGCTTTCGCGCCGACGTCCACGCCGACGGTCGGGGAATCGAGGATCAGGATTTTCGGCTGCGTCAGCACCCATTTCGCCAGCACGATTTTTTGCTGATTTCCGCCGGACAGCGTGGAAATCGCCTGATCAGGATTAGCGACTTTGACGCCGAGTTTTTCGATCCACTGCTGGATGATTTTGTTTTTGCGATATTCGTCGATCAGATGAAAACGGCTGCGCAGCTGATCCATGATCGCCAGCACGGTGTTGTCGCCGACCGATTGTTGCTGGATCAGTCCCAGCGTCAGCCTGTCTTCCGAGACATAGCCGATGCCGGATTTGATCGCGTCTTCGTGGCTGCGAAAACGTACCGGTTTGCTGTCGAGATAAATTTTGCCGCTGTCCGGTTTGGTCATACCAAACAGGCTGAGCGCCAGTTCGGTGCGCCCGGAACCGAGCAGGCCGCACAGGCCGAGCACTTCCCCGGCGTGCAGTTTGAAACTGACGTCGTGGTACTGGCCTTCGCGGGTGAGTTTGTCGGCTTCCAGCATGATGCGTTCGTCATTTATGTTGGCGGCTTTCAGGCGGTAATCGAGTCTGAGGCCGGTCATCAGTTCGGTCAGGCGTTCGCTGCTGACTTCAGAGGCCGGGAAAGTGCCGACTTTTTTGCCGTCACGAATGACCGTGACGCTGTCGGAAATCTCAAGCACTTCGTCGAGACGATGGCTGACGAACACCACGCTGATGCCTTTGCTTTTCAGGTAATGCACGGTGCGCAGCAGCTGATTCACTTCGGTGCGGGTCAGCGAGGCGGTCGGTTCATCCATAATGACTAACCGCGCATCGGCGACCAGCGCGCGGCAAATTGCCACCTGCTGGCGCTGGGCGATAGGCAGCGCTGACACTTTGCTGTCGAGGTCTAAGGTGTAACTGAGTTCAGTCAGAATGCGCTGCGCGGTGTCGCGCAGACGTGACGGGCGATACCAGCCCATCAGCCCTTGCAGGTTGTGGTCGAAGGCGATGTTTTCAAACACGCTCAGGTTCGGAAACAGCGAAAGATCCTGATAGATCACCTGAACGCCAAACTGCCGCGCCTGATCCGGGCTGAGTTTGCTGAACGTCGAAAGCCCCTGCGTGGCAGAACCCAGCGTGATCCGGCAACCGTTATCCGGCTGATAAACCCCCGAGATCACTTTGATCAACGTACTTTTACCGCAGCCGTTGGTGCCCGCCAGGCAGTGAACTTCCCCCGGCATCAGCCGCAGGGAAATATCGTTAAGCGCGCGCTGTCCGCCAAAGGTCACCGACAGATTCTGTACATCAATCAGCGGCGTGTTGTCTGTTTGAATGATCCCGGAGATTGCCATGATTACAGCCCCATTTTGACCAGTTTCGGCAGGTTGGCTTTATCCAGACTTTCGGTTTCGTTGCCCAGAATGGTGCGCGTGGCTTCATCGACTTTCACTTTGCCCATGCCTTCGATGGTCATGCCGTCAGTGATTTTTTCGCCTTTTTCCAGCTTCTCGGCGATGCGCACGAAGACTTCACCGGCGACCATCGGATTCCAGATAAAGCCACCTTTGATGGCACCGGCTTTCACCAGGCTTGCGCCCTGGCCCGGACTGAATGGCCCGAAGACGCAGACATCATCGGTTTTGCCGCGGTTAAGCACCGCACGGCCTGCGCCGATCGGTCCTTGTGAACCGATCGCCAGAATGCCTTTCAGGTTGGCGTCTTTAGACATCAGGTCATTGGTAGTTCGGATGCTGTCATCGAGCGATTCGCCGACACCGAATTTGTCGCCGACCAGGTGCATGTTCGGATAATGTTCTTTTTGATAATTGATGGCGGCATCGGCCCATTTCTGATGCAGAGGCACGGTCAGGCTGCCGACATACACCGCGTAATCGCCTTTTTCTTTCATACATTGTGCGAGGGCGATCATGTGGTTAATGCCGTGCTGCGTGGCGTCGACCATTTCGAAATCCCAGTCGGCATATTTCTGATCCGGCGATTCATGCACAATGACTTTGATGCCGGCGTCGTGTGCGCGTTTCAGCACCGGCTCCAGCACACGGGCATCGTTTGGCACCACGCCGATCACATCTACTTTTTGCGCAATCAGATCTTCAATCGCACGCACCTGCAACGCCGGATCCGCGCTGGTTGGCCCGACCTGCCACGCATCTATCCCGCGTTTGGCCGCTTCACTTTTGATCCCGGCTTCCATCGCGTTGAACCAGGCGTTACCGCCGACTTTCACCACCACGCCCATGCGAATTTTATCGGCGGCGTGTGCCGACAGGGACAACATGGCTGTCGCGAACAGGCAGGCAAGAACGGATTTCTTGATCATGTTTACTCTCCTGGGAGGTCAGTTATGTGCCGCAGCTAACGGACCGTTGCGGCTGTTTTTAGTTTTTTTCTGTAGGGGTGACGGAGAAACTTCAATCACGTTAACGTTGCTCCAGGCCAGTTCCTGGCGGAATTCTTCATCCTCCAGATGGTCTGTTATCAGTGTGTCGATTTCCCGGTAGTGGCAGATCCGCGCAAAAGAGCGGCGGCCAAATTTGCTGGAGTCAGCCAGCAAAATTTTGTGCTCGGAGGAAAGCAGCATTTGCTGTTTCAGCCGCGCATGATGCTCGTTACTCTCACGGATGCCGCCTTCGTGGCTGATGCCGTGACAGGAGAAAAACAGTTTGTTGATGACGAACTCTTTCAGCATTTGTTCGGCCAGCACGCCGACAAAATCTTCATATTTCGCCGAATATTCACCGCCTAAACCGATGGTGCGCACATTGGCTTTCACCGACAGCGTCTGGATGATCTGCACTGAGTTGGTCAGCACCACCAGCTGAATGTCGGGCAACTGACGCGCCAGATACCAGCTCGTCGAACTGCTGTCGAGCAGCAGACAGTCACCCGGATTAATCAGCTGCAATGCGCGTTTGGCGATGCGCGTTTTGCTGTCAGGCGACTGATTACTGCGGTCACGAAACGATTCGCCCTGTTCAATCTGCGACGGTACATAGGTTTTTTCGCCCGCCGAATGTTCCGTAAAGACCGCGCCGCCGTGGCTGCGTAACAGCACGCCGCGCTTTTCCAGCAGCGCCAGATCCCGCCGCGCCGTTTCCAGCGAAATACGGCATAACTGCGCCACTTCCTGCACCAGAATGCGTCCGCGCTGGGTGAGAATTTCGGTAATAAAACGATGTCGCTCTACTGGCAGCATGTGGTGATTCCTCTTTCCCGATGTCAAACAGGATACGCAGCCCGGTGGTTGTGGAATGCGCAGTGCCTCAAACGCGGCTGTGTGCATTTTTTGCCACCGCCGTCATGTGATAGTTGTCACGAAAAGCTGAGAAAAGATGAAATGTTAAAGTTTGGATCTGTGGCGGGAACGGCATTAAATCGTCATTTGCGTTGCAACAAGACAGCAACAGTTTTGCAAACGGTCACAATTCCTCGTGGTTTCTCATGACCGGTTATGACCGTTTGTGTGGAGTTGACCGTTTGGACATAAAAAAAGCGCCTTAAGGCGCTTCTGCATCCGAAGAAAGTATTATCTCCCACCCGCCAGATCGAGAAAGCTGCCGGTGACGTAGGAGGAGGAATCGGAGAGCAGCCAGTAAATCGCCTGCGCCACTTCTTCCGGCTGGCCACCGCGCTGCATCGGCAGATTGGCCTTCACGCGATCGACGCGTCCCGGCTCACCGCCGCTGGCGTGCATTTCGGTATAAATCAGACCGGGCCGCACGCAGTTAACGCGAATACCGTACGCCGCCACTTCCAGCGCCAGACCGGTGGTCAGGGTATCCACCGCCCCTTTTGACGCCGCGTAATCAACATATTCGCCCGGCGCACCCAGACGGGCAGCCGCGGAAGAGACATTCACAATCGTCCCGCCCTTTCCGCCATGACGATGCGACATGATTTTCACCGCCTCGCGGCAGCACAGGAAATAGCCCGTCACGTTGGTGGACAGCACTTTATTAATCCGCTCCGCCGAGAGGTTTTCAATCGTCGTCTGCTGGAACAGAATTCCGGCATTATTCACCAGCGCGGTGATTGTCCCGAGTTCTTCGCCCAGGCGTTTAAACATCGCGACCACCTGCGTTTCGTCGGCAATATCAGCCTGAAGCGCGATGGCTTTGCCACCGGCCTGTTGAATTTCATCGACGACAGATTGTGCAGCGGTTTCGTTATTCAGATAGTTGACGCCGACGGCGTAACCCTGCTGCGCGAGGAGGATCGCGGTTGCACGGCCGATACCGCGGCTACCGCCGGTGACGAGAGCGATTTTCATTGAATACTCCAGTGGGGAAAAGTGAGGAAAGTGTAGGAGAAACTGAAGCAATGATGATTTGAATTTTATCCTCCCCCTTCTCAGGGGAGGGAGCAATCCGGTTTTTAGTTCCTCCCCCTGTGAAGGGGGAGGCCGGGAAGGGGTTTTAAGGCCTAATACCTTGTCAATGCTAACTTCAACTTATTAATTTTGCTTTAATACCCCACCCCGACCCTCCCCTTCGCAGGGGAGGGAGCAGACCGCAGTCTTACTCGTAATCTGACATCGGTACACATGAACAGAATAAATTCCTGTCCCCGTACACGTCATCCAGACGTTTCACGGTCGGCCAGTATTTGTTGTCGTACCCGGCCGGGAATACCGCCACTTCGCGGGTGTACGGATGGTTCCAGTCGCTGACCAGCTCATTCTGCACGTGCGGTGCATTCACCAGCGGGTTGTCTTCCAGCGGCCATTCGCCTTTCGCAACGCGGTCGATTTCACTGCGGATTGCCAGCAGCGCATCGATAAAGCGATCCAGTTCCACTTTGCTTTCTGATTCGGTTGGCTCAACCATCAGCGTGCCGGCAACCGGGAAGGACATGGTCGGGGCGTGGAATCCGTAGTCGATCAGGCGTTTGGCAATATCCATTTCGCTGATACCGGTGGTTTCTTTCAGCGGACGAATATCCAGAATACATTCATGCGCCACGCGACCGTCGCGGCCAGTGTAGAGCACCGGATACGCATCCTTCAGACGGGTAGCGATGTAGTTGGCGTTGAGGATAGCGACCTGGCTGGCTTGTTTCAGGCCTTCCGCGCCCATCATACGGATGTACATCCAGCTGATTGGCAGGATTGACGCGCTGCCAAACGGCGCCGCAGAAACCGCACCGTTTTGCGTCAGCACGCCGTCAATCTGTACCACGCTGTGACCCGGAACAAACGGTGCCAGATGCGCTTTCACACCAATCGGCCCCATGCCCGGACCGCCGCCGCCGTGCGGGATACAGAAGGTTTTGTGCAGGTTAAGGTGCGAGACGTCAGCACCGATGTAACCCGGCGTGGTGATGCCGACCTGTGCGTTCATGTTCGCGCCGTCGAGGTAAACCTGACCGCCGTACTGATGCACAATCTGGCAAACTTCACGGATAGTTTCTTCGTAAACGCCGTGCGTTGACGGGTACGTCACCATGATACAAGACAGTTCGTCACCCGCTTTCGCCGCTTTCTCACGCAGGTCGCTCAGGTCAATGTTGCCTTGCTTATCACAAGCCACCACCACGACGGTCATACTCGCCATCTGTGCAGATGCCGGGTTGGTGCCGTGTGCTGAACTTGGGATCAGGCAGATGTGACGACCACTTTCGTTACGGCTTTCGTGGTAACGACGGATGGCCAGCAGACCCGCATATTCACCCTGCGCGCCGGAGTTTGGCTGCATACAGACAGCGTCGTAACCGGTGAGCTGAACCAGCCATTGTGACAGCTGACCGATCATTTGCTGATAACCGCCCGCCTGTTCTGTCGGGCAGAACGGATGCAGTTCGGCGAATTCCGGCCAGGTTATCGGGATCATTTCTGCCGCAGCATTCAGTTTCATGGTGCAGGAACCCAGCGGGATCATCGCCTGATTCAGCGCCAGATCCTTTTTCTCCAGACGGTGCATATAACGCATCATCTCGGTTTCGCTGTGGTACTGGTTGAATACCGGATGGGTGAGGATCGGATCCACACGCAGCATGGCCGCAGGAATCGAGTTGCTGTCGGTCGATGCGGCATTGTCCAGCTTGTCGATATCCAGACCGTTATCGTCACCCAGCAGGGCAGCGAAAAGCACCTGAACGTCTTCGCGGGAGGTCGCTTCGTCGAGCGTGATACCGACTGCGCCGTGAATGTCAGTACGCAGGTTCAGGCCGAAGCTCAGCGCGCGTTCCAGCACGGCGGCTTTGTCTTTGACTTCAACAGTCAGTGTATCGAACCAGGTGTTATGACGCAGTGTCAGACCGCCCTGTTTCAGGCCAGCGGCCAGGATGTCGGTCAGACGGTGAATGCGTGACGCAATGCGTTTCAGGCCTTCAGGGCCGTGGAATACCGCATAAAGGCTGGCAATATTGGCCAGTAAAACCTGCGAGGTACAAATGTTGGAGTTGGCTTTTTCGCGGCGGATATGTTGCTCGCGAGTTTGCATCGCCATGCGCAGGGCTGTTTTGCCAGCAGCATCGCGGGAAACGCCGATGATACGGCCCGGCATGGAGCGTTTGAATTCGTCTACGCAGGCAAAGAATGCCGCGTGCGGACCGCCGTAACCCATCGGCACGCCAAAGCGTTGCGCCGAACCAAAGACGACGTCTGCGCCCTGCCTGCCCGGTGCGGCCAGCAGCACCAGCGCCATAATATCAGCGGCAACGCTGGTGATAATTTTGCGGGATTTCAGTTCGCCCAGCAGCGCAGTGTAATCGTGCACTTCGCCGGTAGTGCCGACCCGCTGTAAAAGCACGCCAAACACGCCTTCCAGTTCGAGCACTTTTTCAGCTTTATCAACGATGATGTCAAAGCCGAACGTTTCCGCACGGGTGCGAACTACGTCCAGCGTTTGCGGATGCACGTCGTCCGCCACGAAGAAGCGGTTAGCATCTTTCAGTTTGCTGGCGCGTTTTGCCAGCGCCATCGCTTCTGCCGCAGCGGTTGCTTCATCGAGCAAAGAAGCAGAAGCCAGATCCAGACCGGTCAGATCTAATGTCAGTTGCTGGAAATTCAGCAACGCTTCAAGACGGCCCTGCGACACTTCCGGCTGATACGGGGTATACGCTGTATACCAGCCCGGATTTTCCAGCATATTGCGCAGGATAACCGGCGGTGTCAGCACCGCGCTGTAACCCATACCGATGTAGGATTTATAGCGCTGGTTCTGGCTGGCAATGGCTTTCAGCTCAGCCAGCGCCTGATGTTCCGTCACGGCATCACCGACGGCCGGTGGCCCCGGCAGCTGAATATCGACCGGAACGATCTGCTGGATCAGCGCGTTTAACGAGTCTGCACCGACCGTATCCAGCATCTGTTGCTGCTGCTGAGAAGACGGACCAATGTGACGGCCGATAAAGGCTTCGTTGTTTTCGAGTTGGCTGAGAGTCTGAGTCATTTGCTACGCATTCCTGAAATCTGCTGGAGGTGTCTTGGGATACTGACAAAAGCTACGGGTCTTGAATTCACCCCGCAAACGGGATGCGGGGCGGGCATTGCAGTCCTGATTATTCGTCTACAGAAGCAGCATAGGCTTCTGCATCAAGCAGATTAGCCAGTTCGCTTTCGTCTGACGCTTTAATCTGGAACAGGAAACCTGCGCCGTACGGCTCGCTGTTGACCAGTTCCGGAGAACCTTCCAGTTCGCCGTTAACCGCAAGGATTTCGCCGCTGACTGGAGAATAAATATCGGAAGCCGCTTTAACCGATTCCGCCACGGCGCAGTCTTCACCTGCGGCGACTTCACGGCCCACTTCTGGCAAATCAACGAAAACCATGTCGCCCAGTAATTCCTGCGCGTGTTCAGTGATACCTACGGTGTAAACGCCGTTGCCTTCTGAACGTACCCATTCGTGGGAAGAGGCATATTTCAAATCTGCTGGAACATTGCTCATTATATTTTCTCCAAAAAAGTGCTTAATTCAGCGTTAACTGGATAATTTTATCTCGAATTTTTACTGCGCCAGCGGTTTGCCATTGCGGACAAAACCTGGTTTGGTGACTTTCACCGGCATTTCGCGGTTACGGATTTGCACAATGGCGTGCTCGCCAATGCCCGCCGGAACGCGTGCCAGAGCAATACTGTAGCCGAGCGTCGGAGAGAATGAGCCGCTGGTAATCACGCCTTCCAGCGTGTTGCCCGCGCTGTCGGTGAATCGCACCGGCAGTTCGTTACGCAATACGCCTTTCTCTGTCATCACTAAACCGACCAGCTGTTCGGTGCCCTGCTCGCGCTGTCTTTCAAGTGCGTCACGGCCAATAAAGTTGCGGTCTTCAGGTGCCCAGGCGATGGTCCAGCCCATGTTGGCTGCCAGCGGTGAAACGCCTTCGTCCATTTCCTGACCGTAAAGATTCATACCCGCTTCCAGACGCAGCGTGTCGCGCGCGCCCAGACCGGCAGGTTTCACGCCTGCTGCCAGCAGTTTCTGCCAGAAATCAGCAACCTGTTCTTGCGGGAGTGCGATTTCATATCCTGCTTCGCCGGTATAACCGGTGGTGGCGATAAACAGGTCACCCGCCTGAACGCCGAAGAACGGCTTCATCCCCGCGACCGCTTGTTTTTGTTCAGCGGTAAAAAGTGTTTCTGCTTTCTCTTTTGCATGAGGGCCCTGCACGGCTACCAGCGCTAAGTCATCACGCACGGTCAGTTCGATGCCATACGGTTCTGCATGCTGCGAAATCCATGCCAGATCTTTCTCCCGGGTCGCGGAGTTCACCACCAGGCGGAAATAGTTTTCGTTGAGGAAGTAAACGATCAGGTCGTCGATCACGCCGCCGGACGCATTGAGCATGCCGGTATAAAGCGCTTTACCGGGAACGGTGAGTTTGGCGACATCATTCGCCAGCAGGTAACGGAGGAATTCACGGGTACGGGCACCGTGGAGATCAACGATGGTCATGTGCGAGACGTCAAACATACCGGCATCCTGACGCACAATGTGGTGTTCATCCAGCTGAGAGCCGTAATGCAATGGCATCATCCAGCCGTGGAAATCGACCATACGCGCGCCACACGCAACATGTTGTTCATAAAGCTGAGTCTGCTTAACCATCTTATTCCTCATTTAATTAAGTGCATAAACAGCACACCGCGCAAACGATACCCTTGCTCGAACTTACCACTGAATAAGCTCACTAACCATAAGTTAAAATATGCAGAGCGGGATAAATGTCAGTGATTTCACAAGGGCATTGTGCAGAGTTTTTGACTGGTAAACTGGGGTTTGTGGCGCAAAATCTACAAATAAACATCAAAAGTATCGATGTTATATAACGACAAGGCCAGATTTCTCACCATTTGCAGAATGAGAAATCCGGCCCCGGATTAGAAAATGTAATGGAAAAACTGAGCTGAAATTAGATTATTTCAATCGAAGTAAATCGTCCTGTAACCACTCCGGTAAATCATTCAGCCCCATCGCCTGACGCACCAGTTTTGGTTTCACGCCCGGCAGAGAATCCGCCAGCGTAAGACCAATATCGCGCAGCAGTTTTTTGGCAGGATTGTCACCGGCAAACAATTCGCGGAAGCCCTGCATACCCGCCAGCATCAGCGCGGCGCTGTGTTTGCGGCGGCGCTCGTAACGACGCAGGTACATATGCTGGCCGAAATCTTTGCCTTCTTTTTGCAGGCGTCTGATTTCCGATGCCAGTTCTGCGGCATCCATGAAACCTAAATTGACGCCCTGCCCGGCCAGCGGGTGCACGGTGTGCGCGGCATCACCGGCCAGCGCCAGACGTTGTCCGGCAAAGCTGCGGGCATAACGGCCTGTCAGCGGGAAGGTCAGACGCTCGCTTTCAACGGTACAAATACCCAGGCGCAGGTCAAAGGTGCTGGCGAGGATTTTATTGAACTCCTCAGGCTCCAGCGCGCTCAGACGCTGAGCTTCATCCGGCGAAACTGACCAGACGATAGAAGACAAATGCGCATCAGCCAGCGGCAGAAACGCCAGAATGCCTTCGCCGTGGAATACCTGACGTGCAACAGACTGGTGCGGCTCTTCGGTGCGGATGGTCGCCACCAGTGCATGATGGCGATAATCCCAGAATGTCAGCGGAATGTCGGCGTGCTGACGCAGCCAGGACTGGGCACCGTCCGCTCCGACCACTAACCGCGCGCTGAGCTGGCGATCGTCATTAAGGGTGATAAACGCCTCATTCTCGCCCCACGCCACGTTTTTCAGTGTGGCCGGCGCAAGCAAAGTGATGTCGGAAGATTTTTCCGCACGCTGCCACAGGGCGCGGTGGATCACCTGATTCTCAATAATGTGCCCGAGATGACTGAACCCATATTCTTCGCCACGAAATGCAATTTTACCGAAGCTGTCGCGATCCCAGACTTCCATTCCCTGATACGCATTGGCGCGCTGAGCGATGATGTTGTCCCAGACGCCGATATATTTGAGCAGGCGCTCGCTGGCGGCGTTGATGGCAGAAACGCGCAGGCCCGGCTGTTCCGGCAATGGCGAATCGAGATCCGGCTGCTGGTTTTCCAGCACCGCAACGCGCAGACCGCTGCCCTGTAAACCACATGCCAGCGCCAGACCGACCATTCCGCCCCCGGCGATAACCACATCAAAAGATTGCATAATTTTTCCTGTAAAGCCCGGAACGGAATTAACGGTCAACCCAGCCGAGCGTCCGTCGGGTAAACGCATCGCGCAACGGCGTGATGCCTTCCATCGCCAGTAAACCCAGATTGCGGCCAACCATTAACGGCAGATAACGGTTGGCAAAGAGGTGGATCAGGCCGTCGGTAACGCCGACGGTCGCCTGCTGATCGGGCTGACGGCGGTTCTGATAATCGCAAAGTACGCGATAACTGCCGACGTCGTTACCCTGCTTTGCGGCGCTTGCCAGCGTTTCCGCCAGCGTCATCACATCGCGCAGGCCGAGGTTAAAACCCTGACCGGCAATCGGATGCAGCGTTTGCGCCGCGTTACCCACCAGCGCCAGACGATGGCTGATATGGCTGTTGGCTTTTTGTAATTGCAGCGGATAACTGAAGCGTTTACCGGCCTGTTTCATGGTACCCAGCCGCCAGCCAAATGCCTTTTGCAGTTCGCTGAGGAACTTCGCCTCGCTCCAGTGATCAATTTCTTCACGGGCTTCGCGCGGGTGGCACCAGACCAGCGAACTGCGCCCGTCGGACATCGGCAATAAAGCCAGCGGTCCGTTTTGGGTGAAGCGTTCGAACGCGCGGCCGTTATGCGGTTCGCTGGTGGCGATGTTGGCGATGACGGCAATCTGCCCGTAATCCTCGCGCTGCCAGCTGATATTGCAGGCTTTCGCCAGCGAAGAGTGGGAACCGTCGGCAGCGACCAGCAACTGCGCGGTCAGAGTTTCACCGCTGTCGAGCGTGACACTCGCGCTGTCGGTTTGTCTTTGAACATCAACCACTTTTGCCGGGCAATGCACCGTCACGCCGGGAGCTTTGGTGAGCATGGCAAACAAACGATTACCGACTTCATGCAGCTCCACAACGTGACCAAGCGCTTCGACACCATAATGCCCCGCAGTGAGATTCACAAAAGCCGCATGGCCGCGATCGCTGACGTGAATGTCACGGATAGGCGTCGCGATTTTTGCCAGTGCCGGCCAGATCCCGACGCGCGCCAGTTGCTGGCAGGTTCCCTGCGCGAGCGCAATCGAACGGGCATCAAACCCCGGATGCTCGTGTTCTTGCGGCGCGGTCGCCTCCACCAGATGCACCGGCAGACGCCCCTGCGTCAGCGAGGAAATTGCCAGCGCCAGCGTGGCACCGGTCATTCCGCCACCAACAATCACTATGCTCATAGAGAAACAATGCTCATATTATTTACGTGCCGCCGCCATTAAGGCTTCGATATCATCGGCTTCTTTCACCACGTCGCCGGTCAGAATTTCGATGCCTGTCGCGGTGATCAGAATGTCGTCTTCGATGCGGATACCGATACCGCGATACGCTTCAGGTACGTCCGCATCCGGCGCGATATACAGGCCCGGTTCAACGGTCAGTACCATGCCGGGTTCCAGCGTACGGCTGCGATCAACCGAGCCATAATGACCGACGTCATGAACGTCGAGCCCCAGCCAGTGAGATAAACCGTGCATGAAGAACTGGCGATGCGCCTGCTCAGCGTAAAGAGTTTCAACATCACCTTTCATCACGCCCAGTTTGACCAGTCCTTCGATCATGACGCGGACAGCCGCTTCGGTCGCCGCCTGAATACTGCTGCCCGGTCCGAAGACTTCCAGTGCTTTGTATTCTGACGCCAGCACGATGTCGTAGATCTCACGCTGTGCTTTGCTGAATTTCCCGTTCACCGGGAAGGTGCGGGTGATATCACCGGCATAGCCCTGATATTCACAACCGGCGTCGATCAGCACTAAATCGCCGTCACGCAGCTCACATTCGTTTTCGGTGTAGTGCAGGATGCAGCCGTTTTCGCCACCGCCAACAATCGTGTTGTAGGAAGGATAACGCGCGCCGTGGCGGTTGAATTCGTGATGAATTTCTCCCTCGAGCTGATATTCAAACATTCCCGGACGACATTTTTCCATTGCGCGGGTGTGTGCCAGCGCAGTGATTTGCCCGGCACGGCGCATAACCGCGATTTCTTCGGCGGATTTGAACAGACGCATATCGTGAACCCACGGACGCCAGTCAGTGACGGTCGCGGGCGCGGCGAAGTTCTGACGAAAACCTTTACGCAGTTTTTCCATCGCGCGGTTAACGATTTCATCGGCATAGGCATATTCGCCCTGCGCGTGATAGACCACGTCAAGGCCGTTGAGCAGTAAATGAAGCTGGTCGTTGATGTCGCCGAAAGGCAAGGCTTTGGTCACGCCCAGCTTAGCCGGTGCTGCTTCCTGCCCCAGACGGCGCCCGAACCAGATTTCAGCGGTGAGATCACGCACGCGGTTAAACAGCACGCTGTGGTTATGATTTTCATCACTTTTAACCAGAATCAGCACAGCTTCCGGTTCGTTGAAACCGGTGAAATACCAGAAGTCACTGTTCTGACGATACGGGTATTCACTGTCGGCGCTGCGCGGGGCTTCGGGGGCCGCAAAAATTATCGCAGCACTTCCCGGTACCATTTTCGCTAACAGCGCCTGGCGACGGTTCTCGATCTCTTGCTGAGTCATCACTTTCTCCTGAAATCGTTTTAGTTCGTTGTTATTAACTGGGTTCTCAAATTATCAGTGCAACGTGCGGGTATTTTCCGGTGCAGACGGCAGGCTGTGGCCAAATTCGCCAAAGCATAAAATGGCTGCCACGCGGACGTACTCCACCACTTCCTCTAAAGATTGCGCCAGTTGCTCCTGATCTTCATCTTCGTCGTAGCCAAGTTGCGCGATGCTGCGCAAATCATCGATGGCTTCGCCGACTTCGCCTTTCACTTTCGCAAGTTTAGGCTGCATCATGCCAAGGCCGAGCAGGAAATGGTTGACCCAACCGGCGAGGGCGTCGGCACGTTCGAAGACACTTTTGTCGTCATCGGGCATCATCATTTTAAATTCGAAGCTGTCATCTTCCAGCGTATCGGACGTAACTTTACGAAGTTGTTGCAGCAAATCCGCCAGCGTATGCGGGAAGGCCAGGCCTTCATTGGTCAGATCATGCACCATCGTCAGCCAGCTGCCGTCGCGGTTGCCGCCACACAGTAAGCCACTGATCAGACCGTGCATTTCTGCTGCGGTCAAAGCAACCGATTGTTGTTTCAGGTTTTGATCCAACGAATCGTAAGTAGGGTAAGTATTCTCAATAGACATGCGCATTCGCCATCGTTGGCAGGTTAAGTTCGTGTTATGCTACCACCAAGGTCTGTCGTAGTACCAGATTAGCAGCCCGCAATCAGGCTCAGTTTGGCCTGAATGGCACGCCCTGAACAATCGGGCAGCAGTCAGCCGGTCATGGGGTTGTAACCTGGTATTGAGATAGTTATAGTGGCGCCCGCTTCCAACATCCTGCGCCAGGTCGTAGTGGTCACGTTGGGGCGGACGAATAAATCAGCAGGAAGGTGGCATGTCTGCACAACCGGTAGATATTCAAATTTTTGGTCGCTCGTTACGGGTGAATTGTCCGCCAGAACAACAGGAAGCACTGAATCTGGCAGCTGAAGATCTTAATCAGCGGTTGCAAGATCTTAAAGTTCGCACTAGAGTCACCAATACAGAGCAACTGGTTTTCATCGCGGCATTGAACGTATGTCACGAACTTGCTCAGGAAAGGTTGAAAACGCGCGATTACGCATCCAATATGGAACAACGTATCCGGATGCTGCAACAAACCATCGAGCAGGCATTGCTCGAACAAGGCCGGATCTCTGAACGTGAAGGGGCGCCTTTCGAATAACACACGTTGCTGATGTGGCTCGTCACAGGCCAGTCAGAAGCGGTAAAAAATTTCTCTGAGATGTTCGCCAGCGGGCCCGTCCCCTGAGCCGATAATTAGTACCAACAGAATGTGATGATCCGTAATCGGTGCGCATGCTCGGTCCGTCCGAGAAGCCTAAAGATTGCGACAGCACGTTCACCTTGAACCATGGGTTCAAGGGTTACAGCCTGCGACGGCATCTCGGAGATTCCCCTTTCTTTTCGGTACATCCCTTTCTGGTGTTTGTATCTATGTTGCACACTCCTCTTTTTGCTTCTGCCCGACAAAATATTCGCAATGAAATTCGCCAGCGTAGAAAAAATCTGACTGCCGGTCAGCAAACAGAGTTTGCCCTTCAGGCCGCAGATCGCGTTGCCGCGCACCCTGAAATTCAGTCTGCCACCACGATTTCAGTTTTTCTGTCCTTCGACGGAGAGCTTGATACCACACCGCTGATTCAGCGCCTGTGGCAGGAAGGAAAAGAGCTCTGTCTGCCGGTGCTGCATCCGTTTTCCCCTCACCATCTGTTGTTCCTGCGCTATGCGCCTGAAACACCGCTGGTACGCAATCGTCTTAAAATCCTCCAGCCACAACTTGATGTCACACAGGTTGTGCCATTGTCTCAGTTGGATATCATCCTGACGCCGCTGGTCGCGTTTGACCGCCACGGACAACGTCTGGGTATGGGCGGAGGGTTCTACGACCGCACGCTGGAGCACTGGCGGGATGGCGGGCCGTATCCGATTGGCTTAGCGCATGATTGCCAGCAGGTGGACGTCTTGCCGGTGGAGCACTGGGATGTGCCTTTGCCGCAAGTGATCACGCCGGGCAAAGTGTGGACGTGGTGAAGATAGGCTGACTGTTGATACTCCTCTCAGAGAATACTCCCCTCAGAAAATTCCCCTTATACATACCGTTACACGCCGAAACCAATCCCTCACGGACAATAAATTCCGTCATGTCTATTATCTTCTCAACGGCCCCGCAGTGGGGCAGACACATAAACCGATATCTCTGAGGATTTAAACATGAAAAAAGTATTAGCTCTGGTTGTAGCCGCTGCAATGGGTCTGTCTTCTGTCGCTTTCGCTGCTGAAACAACCGCTACTCCGGCACCTGCTGCTGCAACGACCGCTGCGCCTGCGGCCAAGCATGTAACTAAACACAAGACTCACAAGAAAGTCGCTCAGAAAGCGCAGGCTGCTAAAAAACACGTGAAACACGCTAAGAAAGCTGCTCCGGTAGCGCAGAAAGCGCAGGCTGCTAAGAAACACGTGAAACATGCTAAGAAAGCAACTCCGGTAGCGCAGAAAGCGCAGGCTGCTAAAAAACACGTGAAACATGCTAAGAAAGCTGCTCCGGTAGCGCAGAAAGCGCAGGCTGCTAAAAAACACGTGAAACATGCTAAGAAAGCTGCTCCGGCTACAAAAGCAACCCCAGCAGCATAAGAAGTTACCAAGAAGTCTTTGTGAGGTATTAACTCGCAATTACCAGAAATGCTAAATTTACACCCGGTTCGCCGGGTGTTTTTTTCTCCAGTTTTTATCCTGAGGTACTGTGGATGATGCTGCGCCGCTTCCAGTTCGAAATCACCCTGTCTTCACTGATCCTCTGTGGTCTGGTCAGCCTGTTCTTTTACTTATGACATTTTCGTGAAGTGCCCTGAGATGGCGCCCGTCATCGGCTCAACGCCTTGAGCAATCTGGCAAACGACTCATCCGGTAAGATCTTCCCGTCTGCGGGAAATAGCATAAAAAAACCGCCTTTCGGCGGTTTATAGTCTGTTACTGCGCAGATCTCTCAATAAAGCAAGCGCGCACGGATCGTGCCCGGAATCGCTTTCATCAGTTGCAGCGCGGTGTTCAACGTTGTGACATCCGTTTCAGCATCGATAACCACATAACCGACTTCCGGGCTGGTTTGCAGATACTGTGCTGCAATGTTGATGCCCTGCTCCGCGAAAATCTGGTTGATGCTGGTCAGCACACCCGGACGGTTTTCGTGGATATGCAGCAAACGGCTGGCTTTCTCGGTATGCGCTGGCAAAGAGGCTTCCGGGAAGTTAACCGCGGACAAAGTCGAACCGTTGTCAGAGTATTTCGCCAGTTTGCCCGCCACTTCCAGGCCTATGCCTTCCTGCGCTTCCATGGTAGAACCGCCGATGTGTGGCGTCAGCAGCACGTTGTCGAATTCACACAGCGGAGAATTGAACGGATCGCTGTTGGTCGCCGGTTCTTCCGGGAAGACGTCGATAGCTGCACCGGACAGATGTTTGCTGCGCAGCGCATTGCACAGGGCAGGAATGTCGATCACCGTGCCGCGTGAGGCGTTGATCAGCAATGCGCCCTGTTTGATCTGTGCCAGCTGCACTTCGGAAATCATGTTTTTGGTGCCTGGCGTTTCTGGAACGTGCAGGGTCACGACGTCGCTGGTGCTGAGCAGTTCTTCCAGAGTCGCAATCGGCTGCGCATTACCCAGCGGCAATTTGCTTTCGATGTCGTAATAGAAGACGCGCATCCCCAGGCTTTCCGCCAGAATACCTAACTGTGTACCGATGTGGCCGTAGCCGACAATACCCAGACGTTTACCGCGCGCTTCAAAAGAACCGACGGCCAGTTTGTTCCAGATCCCGCGGTGCGCCTTGGCGTTGGCCTCAGGAATACCACGCATCATCAGCAGCATTTCGCCCAGCACCATTTCGGCGACGGAACGGGTATTAGAGAACGGTGCGTTAAAGACCGGAATACCACGACGGGTTGCCGCTTTCAGGTCAACCTGATTAGTACCGATACAGAAACACCCTACAGCCACCAGTTTTTCTGCTGCCTGGAACACTTCTTCGGTCAGCTGAGTACGCGATCGGAGTCCAACAAAGTGCGCATCACGGATCGATTCTTTCAGCGATTCCGTATCTAAAGCACCTTTGTGAAATTCAATATTGGTGTAACCCGCGGCACGGAGTGTATCAACCGCACTTTGGTGGACGCCTTCCACTAACAAAAATTTAATCTTGTCTTTCTCAAGTGATACTTTTGCCATTTCCCGACCCTATATTTTTTCTGGCTGAATTCGAACTGCTAGGTGACTGCTCACAGTCAACATAACAAAAAATACGCCATCATCAATACAAACGATTGCCTGCCAGACAGCAGAAGGCTCACCGCGCCTGTTGGTTTTCAGCATTTCCTGCTGGTTAGATTTTACAAAGCAAGACGTTCAGGAGGCGATAGTGAGAAATGTGACATAAGTCACCAAATTAAGGCTTTTGAAGAAAAGATGATTCATTCAGAAAATTATCATCTTCATAACATTGTGTTATGACAGGGAGATGACTGGCTGCTTTCAGCAAAAGCAGCCAGATCTTCTGCTTATTGATAGGTTACTTCAGCGTGACAGTTTTTACGCCTTCAGAAGTGCCTACCAGCGCAACGTCGGCGCCACGGTTGGCGAACAGCCCTACCGTCACCACGCCCGCAATTCCGTTGATCTTATTTTCCATCGCGACGGCATCCAGAATGCTCAGATTATGGACGTCGAGAATGATATTGCCGTTGTCAGTCAGAACGTTCTGGCGGTATTCCGGCAGACCACCGAGTTTCACCAGTTCACGCGCAACGTAAGAACGCGCCATCGGGATGACTTCTACCGGCAGCGGGAATTTACCCAGCACATCGACTTGCTTAGACGCGTCCACAATACAGACGAATTTTTTGGCGATCGCGGCAATGATTTTTTCGCGGGTCAGCGCAGCGCCGCCGCCTTTGATCATCTGCATGAAGCCGTTGATTTCATCCGCGCCGTCAACGTAAACGTCCAGCGAGTCCACTTCGTTGCTGTCGAAAACGTGAATGCCTAAGCTTTTCAGTTTTGCCGTTGAAGCGTCAGAGCTGGAAACGGCGCCCTCGATCTGACCTTTGATCGAACCCAGTGCATCGATGAAATGGGCGGCGGTGGATCCGGTTCCGACACCGACGATGGTGCCCGGAGTCACGTAATCCAGTGCGGCCCAGCCGACTGCTTTTTTCAATTCTTCCTGCGTCATAATGGCTTCTCTGTCTGATAACGTAAGTGGCGTGAATACGGAAAAGTGTCGGTGATTATAAAGCATGTGCCGGCAGATTGGGCAGACAAGAGCGTGACCAGATCACACTTATTAAGTGCAATTGGGTTGTAAGCGCCCCGATTTTCCTCACCACAAAACCTGACAATCTGTGGCATAGTGTTCGGATAAAATTAAATCCAAGGGACAGAACTCCGATGAAACGCCCGGACTATAGAACGCTACAGGCACTGGACGCGGTGATCCGTGAGCGCGGTTTTGAGCGCGCCGCACAAAAGCTTTGCATCACCCAATCGGCGGTCTCTCAGCGCATTAAACAACTGGAAAATCTGTTCGGCCAGCCTCTGCTGGTGCGTACCGTGCCGCCTCGTCCGACGGAACAGGGGCAGAAATTACTGGCCCTGTTACATCAGGTGGAATTGCTGGAAGAGGAGTGGCTCGGCAGTGACAGTAACAGCGACAGTAACGATACGCCGCTGCTGCTTTCGCTGGCGGTCAACGCCGACAGTCTGGCAACCTGGCTGTTACCGGCGCTGAAATCCGTGCTGGTCGATTCACCTATCCGCCTGAATTTGCAGGTTGAAGATGAAACCCGGACGCAGGAACGTCTGCGCCGCGGTGAAGTGGTCGGCGCGGTGAGTATTCAGCCGCAGCCGCTTCCGAGCTGTCTGGTCGATCAACTTGGCGCGCTGGATTACCTCTTTGTCGCTTCCAAGCCGTTTGCCGATCGGTATTTCCCGAACGGCGTCACCCGTTCCGCGCTGCTGAAAGCGCCGGCGGTTGCGTTTGATCATCTCGACGATATGCACCAGGCGTTCCTTCAACAGAACTTCGATTTGTCACCGGGCAGCGTGCCGTGTCATATCGTTAACTCGTCGGAAGCCTTTGTGCAGCTGGCACGTCAGGGCACGACCTGTTGTATGATCCCGCATCTGCAAATCGAGAAAGAGCTGGAAAGCGGCGAGCTTATCGACCTGACGCCCGGCCTGTTCCAGCGCCGGATGCTGTACTGGCACCGCTTTGCGCCGGAAAGCCGCATGATGCGTAAAGTCACCGATGCCCTGCTGGCACACGGACATCAGGTGTTGCGTCAGGACTGATTTAGCGCCGCAGAAAACAAAAAACCCGCCGGAGCGGGTTTTTCATTATTACGGCGTCATATTTACTGAGCTGGTGCGGGTGCCTGCGGCTGCAGTTCGAACACCACATCGACCTGATCATCAAAGTGAATGCTTTGCTGTTCGTAGGTTTCAGCGGCATCATTTTGCGTGGGTGCGGCGGCGGCTTTAAACATGCGCGCAACCGGCATTGGCTGGTAGTTGGCGACGTGATAACGAATGCTGTAAACCGGCCCCAGTTTGGTGTGGAAGCCCTCTGCCAAAGACTTTGCCTGCTGTGTGGCGTTATCAATGGCTTTCTGACGCGCTTCGTCACGGAAACGATCAGGATTTGCCACACCCAGTTCGATAGAACGGATTTCATTCAGGCCGGATTTTAATGCGCCATCCAGCAAATCGTTCAGTTTATCCAGCTGACGCAATGTCACCTGAACCTGACGCACCGCACGGTAGCCTTTCAGCTCTGAGCTGCCGTCTTTCAGGTAATTATATTCCGGCTGTGTGCTGAGATTCGCGGCATTGATGTCTTTCTTTTCAATTCCGTTTTTCTGCAGGAAACCAAAATATTCCGCCACACGATCGTCGGCTTGTTTCTTGGCGCTCGCGGAATCTTTTGCCGATACGCTCACTTCAATGGCCAGCGTCGCGATATCCGGTGTGGCGTCAACGCTTGCCGTACCTGATGTCACCACGTGCGGGCCGGCAGGAACTTCTGCCGCGTGCAACGCTAAAGGTAAAGTCCCTAATCCCAACATCGCTGCTACAGCCAATGCTTTCAGTTTCACAGTGCCTCCATTAATCATCAAAGATCTGGCAATAGTTAATTCAATCAATCCGCAAAACCGTAGCATAAACCGTTACAACTGAAACTAAGATTAGTGACAAAAACCTGTTTTCGGGTAAAAACTCAAAATACGCCGGTCTGACGCGCAAGTTGTACGGCAATCCCCCACATAATTACGCCAACAATAAAGTTGATGACGCGCTGCACTTTCCCGGTGTTTAACCAGGGCGCGAGTAATGCCGCGAGAATGGCCAGCCCGAAGAACCACAGCACAGAAGCACTGACCGCGCCGAGCGCAAACCACGAACGTTCGTCGTGGCTCAGGCTTCCGCCCAGACTACCCAATACGACGAACGTATCGAGATAAACGTGAGGATTGAGCCAGGTCACCGCCAGCATGCTGACGACAATCTTCCAGCGGCTTTGCTTCGCCACTTCCGCCTGCGCCAGTTCAGGATTTTTGCTGAATGCCGTGCGAAACGCGCCCCAGCCATACCACAGCAGAAATGCCACGCCGCCCCAACTTACCAGCGCTAATAACAGCGGCGATTTGCTCAGCAGCGCGCTGCCGCCAAATATCCCGCCGCAAATCAGCACGATATCGCTCAGCGCGCATAAAGACGCAATCATCAGATGATACTGGCGGCGAATGCCCTGATTCATCACAAACGCATTCTGCGGCCCGAGGGGTAAAATCATTGCGGCGCTCATCGCCAGTCCTTGCAGGAAAATAGCCAGCACGTGAATATCCTTAAAGAGTTAATAACAGAGATTGCGCGCAGTGTAAGGGCTTTGGTGTCATTAGAGGAAATGGATATTTCTAATCGGTCATTAGCCTGACTTATTTGTGAGGAGCCCATTTTTCAGACACAAAAAAGGCGCCCGCAGGCGCCCTTTGAGAAGCCGCGACTTTATTCCGCAGGCTGTACGTTTTTATCCACAACGACAGGGGCCGCCGGATACAAATGAACGTCCATTTGCGGATACGCAATATTGATATTGTTTTTATCCAGCGCACGTTTGAACGATTCCAGCAGATCCCATTTCACGTTCTGCGCATCACCGTTGCTGGTCCATGCGTACACGATGAAATTCAGGGTAGAAGCGGCCATTTCGTTCAGACGTACGGTGACGCCTTTATCCTGTAACACACGCTGATCGGCAGTGATGATCTCGGTGAGGATCGATTTGACCAGATCAATGTCAGAGTCATAACCCACGCCGATGGTCATATCGATACGGCTTGTCGGTTCGCGTGAATTGTTGATGATGTTACCGGCAATAATTTTACCGTTTGGTACGACGATGATTTTGTTGTCCGGCGTACGCAGAGTGGTTGAGAAAATCTGTACGTGCGTCACCGTACCGGCTACGCCGCCGAGATCCACATATTCACCTGCACGGAACGGACGGAAAATAACCAACAGCACGCCAGCTGCGAAGTTAGACAGCGAGCCCTGTAACGCCAGACCGACGGCCAGACCGGCGGCACCGATAACCGCAATCACCGACGTGGTTTGTACCCCGATGCGTCCGAGAACCGCAATCAGCGTGAAGGCGATAATCGCGTAACGCACCATAGCGGAAAGGAAATCAGAAACCGTGATATCAATACCACGAACTTTCAGAACACGGCTGACACCGCCGGAAACGACGCGGGCGATTATCAGACCGACGATCAGAATGAAAATAGCCGCCACAATGTTCACAGCATAATGCAGAAGCAAGGCCTGGTTTCTCACCAACCAGTTGCCAGCATTATTAATGCTGCCTACAACGTTCAAATCATCCATTTAAAGTACCCCAAAATTACACCCTGTCGGGCTGCAAGAAACCAAAGCTGCCCGACGATGCGGGCAGCAAGTGTGCTTTAAGGTTAACTAACAATGCGATGAAGTGCCAACCGCCCGTTGAGAAAGGCTATCAGATTAGGAATTTACGCGGCTGTTCTTAAGCGTTTCAGGCGTTTTGAAAGCCTGTAACGGCCCTCTTCCGCTCAGCGTGAAGGCCGAAATCACGGTGAACGTCAGCGCCACTAATCCCAGGATCAGGTACGTGCCGTGGAAACCGATACGGTCATACATATTCCCGGCGAAGACGGACATAAACATGATCGCCACCTGTTTGAAGAAGCAGAACGTCACCAGATAAATCGTCGCGGAGAAGCGCACTTCAAACACTGAAGTGATGTATTTGAAGCAGCCGACAATCAGGAACGGCACCTCAAACATGTGCAGCGTTTTGAGCACCACGACTTCCAGCGGCGATGAGGCAAACGACGAGCCGATGATGCGGATCGACATAATCGTTCCGGCCAGCAGCAACGCATTTTTCCCGCCAATGCGGTTCACGATAAGCGGTGCGAAGAACATGATGCAGGCGTTCAGCAACTCGCCCATGGTGGTGACATAGCCGAAAACGCGTGTGCCTTCGGACGACGAATCAAAGAACGAAGTAAAGAAGTTGGCGAACTGCTGGTCGAAGACGTCGTACGTGCAGGACACGCCGATCACGTAAAGCGCCAGGAACCAGAGTTTGCGGTCTTTGAGCAGCTCAAGGGCAATCTTCAGGTTGAACGGTTTGGTGTTCGCGCCCAGTTCATTAACTACGTGCGCGGTAGGCGTAACTTCCGGTTTGGCGATCAGCAAGAGGATTGCCAGAATGACCGCACAGCCGGAACCGAGCCAGAAAACAAATTCGTTGTTGATGGTGAACATGATGCCGACCACCGACGCACACAGCGCCCAGCCGACACAACCGAACATCCGCGCACGGCCAAATTCAAAGCTGCTGCGGCGGCTGACTTTTTCGATATACGCTTCAATCGCAGGCGCACCGGCGTTGTAAATCAGGCCGAGATAAATCCCGCCGACCACCGAACCGAGATAGATATTAATTTTCAGCAGCGGGCCGAACACGTAAATAAAGAATGGTGCGAAGAGAACCAGCATACCGGTGATCACCCAGAGCAAATGCTTTTTCAGCCCCAGTTTATCGGCCAGTAAACCAAACACCGGCTGAAAAAGCAGGGAGAACAGCGAAATGCTGGCAAATATTATTCCGGTGTCACTTTTACTGATCTGATTGATGTCGTGCAGCCAGATCGGGAAGAACGGGAAATATGCACCCATGATGAAAAAATAGAAGAAGAAGAACAGCCCGAACATCCAAAAGTTAGTATTTTTCAGGTAATACATACGCAGTTTCCTTACGTCTGAATATTTCGCCGCCGGAGATGAACCCGGCGGCACAGGCTGTCAGGCACGTTTCCAGGTGAATGAATAATGATACTGGCCGGCAGTCAGCAGGAAATCAGGGCTGACGCTCGGGCTCCAAGAATCATCACCACCGACGCCCATATGGAAACCGTCGATGTTCAGCCAGGTGCCCTCTTCTTCACGCAAATGGTGACGATGACTGGTTTCCATCAGCTGTTGCAGGCTGAAGCGGCTCAGGCCAAAGTGGAAATTACCCTGCAACGTCCAACCGGCGTATTCCAGTTCACGCGTCCCACCGCGCAAACCGTTTTCGGTCGGGAAAACGTACGGCGTATACAGATCGCCGAGTGGCGATGTCCAGCGCCCGTGCTGCGCGGCCAGACGACGATCCGGATAGTTTTCATGCGGCCCCAGCCCCAGCCAGCGGACGTTTTCCGCGATATCTGCCAGCTGACAGGTCAGGCCGATGCGCCCCGGCGACGGCACGTTCGCCGCCACACTGACGTCGGCGCTGATATGCAACTCACCCTGATTATCGATACGGAAACTTTTGCGGCTCAGCAAACGCACTTCCTCACCCGCCATAAATGCATGCGTGGTAGTAATCACCACGCCATCCTGCAACTGATCGGCGGAAATATTCAGCAGACGCGATTCCAGCTGATACATTCCGGCGGCTTTCCAGCGCTCCACCCACGCATTCGGATCGATTCTGGTGACTTCGCTGACGCCTATATCGTTATCCACCGGCGCGCGGACAAACTGGTCGCGTAGCGCCGAAAGCAGGCGCGGCGTTTTGTCATCAAACCACTGTTCCAGTAGTCCGGTTTGCTGACTGAACAGCCAGCGTTGCGCGCCGTGGACTACAGAAATCATATCGCCCTGCCGATCCATAACCGGCGCGCTGGTGGAGGTTTTCTCCTGCACCGGCAGGCTGAGCGGTTGCGGCAGCTGCCATTGATCCCAGGCGCTGCGGTGCCCCGCTTCGGACCACGCGGTTGCCTGCGGTTGGTGTATCGCGACGTTCAGCCACAAATCGCCTTCTGCCTGCGGGATATCACCCAGATCCAACACTTGTTTGCCGTCAGGCGCGATGTTCAGCACCGTTTCGCCCTGTGAAATGACTTTGCCGTCACGCTCGATACGCCAGACCAGCTGTTCGTTATCACTTTGGCGGAACAGATACTCGCTCTGAATTTCAATCGTCAGCGGTGAGGTGCCGGTGAGCGAGAACTGGAAGAATTGCTGCGCACGCTGCGCTTCAAACAGCGACGGATGCGGCGTGCGGTCGGCAAATACCAGTCCGTTCATGCAGAACTGACGATCGTTTGGCGTATCGCCAAAATCACCGCCGTAGGCCATATAACGTTCGCCGTCTGCGCCGGTGCGCAGCAGACTTTGATCGACCCAGTCCCAGACGAAACCGCCCTGTAAACGCGGGAACTGGCGGAAGGCTTTCCAGTATTTATCGAAACCGCCGAAGCTGTTGCCCATGGCATGGGCGTATTCGCAGAGGATCAGCGGACGCGTTTCGTCCGGCATACTGATCCACTTTTTAATCGACCATTTGGGTACCGCCGGGAATGGCTGATCCTGCTCAACGCGGGAATACATCGGGCAAATGATGTCGGTCGCCGCGCTGTTGGCACCGCCGCCTTCATACTGCACCGGACGCGTCGGATCGACAGATTTTATCCAGCGGTACAGCGCGTCGTGATTCGCACCGTGGCCGGATTCATTGCCCAGCGACCAGATGATGATGCAGGGATGGTTGCGGTCACGCTGAACCATGCGGGTGACGCGCTCGCTGAAGGCGTTGAACCACACCGGATCGTCTGAAAGACGATTCATCGGCTGCATACCGTGGGTTTCGATATTGGCTTCATCGACCACATACAGGCCGTATTCATCGCAAAGTGTGTACCACAGCGGATGATTCGGATAATGCGAGCAGCGCACGGCGTTAAAGTTGTGCTGTTTCATCAGCACAATGTCACGGCGCATGGTGACTTCATCCATCACCTGACCGTTTACGGGATGATGCTCGTGACGGTTAGTACCGCGGATCAGAACCGGCTGTCCGTTGACTTTCAGCAGCCCGTTGCTGATTTCCACCTGACGGAAACCGACGTCGCAGGCTTCAGCTTCGATAAGCTCACCCTGCGGAGAAATCAGGGAAACCACCGCGCGATAAAGAGCGGGCTGTTCGGCACTCCATAGTGCAGGATGGCTGACCGGCAGACGCAGCGTGGTGCGATCATATGCCGCCCCGCGTTCATCAATGATTTCACTGCCAAGCGCCTGCTGATGTTCTGCGACCTGCTTATCGCCCTGCCACAACTGAACGCGCACCTGATAATCAGCCGCGCTTTCCTGAGGTACCGCCGCGCTGACCTGTACTTCCAGTTCAGCCTGTGTAAAACCGTGGAACAGATGCGTGCGCACCTGGTAATCCGTGATCTGCTCCCGGGGTTTCTGCAGCAATGTGACATCGCGGAAGATGCCGCTCATGCGCCACATATCCTGATCTTCCAGATAGCTGCCGTCGCTCCAGCGCAACACCATCACCGCGAGCCGGTTTTCACCCGCATGAAGCACGTCGCTGAGATCGAATTCAGCCGGTAAACGGCTGTCCTGTGAATAACCAATCCACTGACCATTGCACCACAGATAGAACGCCGAACTGACGCCGTTGAACACGATGCGGGTCTGTCCGCTGCTGAGCCATTCGTTCTCCAAAGAAACTGTGAGCGAGTAACAACCTGTAGGATTTTCTGCGGGCACAAACGGCGGATTAACCGGGATCGGATACTGAACGTTGGTGTAAATCGGCGCATCATAACCTGCAAGCTGCCAGTTAGATGGCACCTGAACCTTGTCTGCATCCGCGAGGTCACCTTCCAGCCATTGTTCGGGCACGGCTTCTGGCCGCTTAAAATAGCTGAATTTCCATTCCCCGTTCAGGGAAACAATATTAGGGGAACCTTGATTTCGTCTGGCTTCTTCACTTTCCCGCCAGCTGTTAAAAGGCGGGTGCGCCGCAAGACGGTTATATTGCGTTGATGATGGTTTTTCCCAGTCACGGCGCCCCAGAACGGTGGCCAGTGACGACAGTTTTTCATCCGCTGATAATGTCATAATAATCCCCATGCAAATTGTTATGCGCTCACAATAATATAAACATGCGTAAAGGGAGCAATTAAGTAAAGCAAGGGAGTGCGGGAAAGGGACGCGGATCACAGATCCCGCGCCGGAGAAGCAAAAAAAAAAGTAAATCAGCGCGGGCTGAGCTGGCGGGCGATGCGGAGAAGTTCCTGCGACAGTGCTTCCTGAGAAACGGCAGATTCACCGGGTTTCGACGTTGTGTGGCGTTCCACCAGAGAGGTCGGCAATAACAGCGACGATTGCTGCTTATCGCCATGATGATGCAGATGGTCAACCAGCCGCTTGACGCTCTCGTGGCCGAGCAGACGGAAATCTTGCTTGATGGTAGTCAGCGGCGGGAAGAAAAACGCGCTGTCTTCGGTATCGTCATAGCCGATCACCGAAATCTGTTCCGGTACGCGCAGGCCAAATTCATGCACCGCACGTAACACACCGAGCGCCATCTGATCATTGGCAATCAGGATCGCCGTAGGCCGCACCGGCTGGTTGAGCAGTAATAATGCCTGCTGATAGCCGGAAGCCGCGCTCCAGTCACCGTGCTGTATGGCACAGGGCGTAATCTGGTGCTTTGCCAGCGTACTCAGCCAGCCTTCGTAACGCAGCCGCGCAGAGATGGATTCCAGCGGGCCGGTCAGCACCGCAATTTTCTGATGCCCCAGCGCCAGAAGGTGTTCAACGCCCTGCTCTGCCCCGCAATGCGGATCGAACAGAATTTTAAAGACGTCAGCCTGCGGATCGACATCCAGAAACAGCACCGGTAAATCACCGCAAAGCTGTGCAATGACGCCCGCATCATCGTTTGACAGCGGCACGTTAATCAGCACGCCATCGACGCGCTGAGACATCAGCTCATTCACCGCCGTGCGGCAGGCAGAAAGGCTCAGGTTATCAATCATCGAAATAACAACGTTAAAACCTAACTGATTGGCGCGGGTTTTCATTGCAGAAGCAATTTGGGACGGCGCATGAAGGGCGAGTTCGGTAGTCGCCAGCCCCAGCGTATAACTTTGTTTCCCGGCCAGCTGCTGGGCAACGCGATTCGGCACGTAGTTTAAAGCCGCCATGGCCTGCTCAACTTTATCCCGCGTTTTTGCCGAGACGTGCGCCGCCTGATTCAGCACACGCGATACAGTCTGATAAGAAACGCCCGCCTGACGCGCGACGTCATCGAGGGTGACAGATTTTGGCTTCATGGCTCTCTCTTTGGGGTGCGGCCGCAAATACGTAACAGGCTATTGTGTCTGGAAAACAGGCAATAAAAAAGGGGCCGAAGCCCCTTTGACGATTATCCTCACATTCCGGTGGTCAAGCACCGGAAGGGTAAGAATTACAGTACGTCGATTGCGTTCAGTTCTTTGAATGCCAGTTCCAGGCGAGTCACCATGGAGGACTGTGCAGCACGCAGCCAAACGCGCGGGTCATAGAATTTCTTGTTAGGTTTGTCCGCGCCTTCCGGGTTACCCAACTGACCTTGCAGGTAAGCTTCGTTTTTCTTGTAGAACTGAAGGATACCATCCCAGTTAGCCCACTGGGTGTCGGTGTCGATGTTCATTTTGATAACACCGTAGCCTACAGATTCTTTGATTTCAGCTGCAGTAGAACCGGAACCGCCGTGGAATACGAAGTTCAGGCTGTTGTGTGGCAGGTTGTGTTTTTTGCACACGTATTCCTGAGAATCACGCAGGATCGTTGGAGTCAGTTTAACGTTACCTGGTTTGTAAACACCGTGTACGTTACCGAATGACGCAGCGATGGTGAAACGCGGGCTGATAGCGTTCAGTTTTTCGTATGCGTAATCAACGTCTTGTGGCTGAGTGTACAGTGCAGATGCGTCCATATGGCTGTTGTCCACGCCATCTTCTTCACCGCCGGTGCAACCCAGTTCGATTTCCAGAGTCATGTCGATTTTTGCCATGCGAGCTAAGTACTTGCTGCAAATTTCGATGTTTTCTTCCAGAGACTCTTCAGACAGGTCGATCATATGGGAAGAGAACAGTGGCTTACCGGTTTTCGCGTAGTGAGCTTCACCCGCGTCCAGCAGACCGTCGATCCATGGCAGCAGTTTTTTCGCGCAATGGTCGGTGTGCAGGATAACGGGCACGCCGTAATGTTCTGCCATCTGGTGTACGTGATGTGCGCCAGAGATTGCACCCAGGATTGCCGCGCCTTGTGGCACGTCAGTTTTCAGGCCTTTACCCGCGATGAACGCAGCGCCACCGTTAGAGAACTGAACGATAACCGGTGAACGGACTTTCGCAGCAGCTTCGAGAACGGCGTTGATAGAGTCGGTGCCTACGCAGTTAACCGCTGGCAGAGCAAATTTGTTTTCTTTAGCAATAGCGAAAACTTTCTGTACATCATCACCAGTGATAACGCCTGGTTTTACGAAATCAAAAATTTTAGACATAGTTCTTTGTCCTGTATTCGTCGGCCGTAGATGGATTGAATCGGTTTGCTATGTCGCGCGAACTCCACTGTGCAGCCCCTCGCGCGGCAAAGAAGAACAGGAAGCCGCTGGCTCCCCGCTCAGGGTTCATTACTTCTTAGCACGCTCTTCCAGCATCACAACCGCTGGCAGTGCTTTCCCTTCAACGAATTCCAGGAATGCGCCACCGCCAGTGGAGATATAGGAAATTTTGTCAGCGATACCGAACAGGTCGATAGCCGCCAGAGTGTCGCCGCCGCCTGCGATAGAGAATGCATCGCTGTCAGCAATAGCCTGCGCCACAATTTCGGTCCCTTTACGGAAGTTAGGGAACTCGAACACGCCTACAGGACCATTCCACAGAATGGTTTTAGCGTTTTTAATGATCTCAGCCAGGCGGTATGCAGACTCATCGCCCATGTCGAGAATTTGTTCGTCATCTTTGATGTCTTTTACAGACTTCACCGTCGCGGTAGCCGTTTCGGAGAACTCAGTCGCCACGCGAACATCTGTAGGAACAGGAATGTCGCAGGTTTCCAGCAATTTGCTTGCGGTACCGACCAGATCTGCTTCGTACAGGGATTTACCGACGTTGTTGCCTTGAGCAGCGACGAAGGTGTTCGCGATACCGCCACCAACGATCAGCTGGTCAGCGATTTTGGACAGGGAATCCAGAACGGTCAGTTTGGTAGAAACTTTAGAACCGCCAACGATAGCCACCATCGGACGAGCCGGGTTACCCAGCGCTTTACCCAGTGCTTCCAGTTCTGCAGACAGCAGCGGACCGGCACAGGCGATTGGTGCAAATTTGCCCACGCCGTGAGTAGAAGCTTGTGCGCGGTGCGCAGTACCGAAGGCGTCCATCACATAGATGTCACACAGAGCAGCATATTTTTTGGACAGGGCTTCGTCGTCTTTCTTTTCGCCTTTGTTGAAGCGAACGTTTTCCAGAACAACCAGCTCGCCTTCTGCAACTTCAACGCCATCAAGGTAATCTTTCGCCAGACGCACTGGAGATTTCAGATGTTCTTTCAGGTAGTTAACAACCGGCAGCAGAGAAAACTCTTCGTTATATTCGCCTTCAGTCGGACGACCCAGATGCGAGGTAACCATCACGCGTGCGCCTTGTTTCAGGGCAATTTCGATGGTTGGCAAAGAAGCGCGGATACGTGCATCTGACGTTACTTTGCCATCTTTAACTGGCACGTTCAGATCGGCACGGATCAGTACGCGTTTACCCGCTAAATCCAGATCGCTCATCTTAATAACAGACATGGTGAATCCTCTCGTTGATTCTCTTTAAAGTTGCTTGAAGGCAATTTCGGCCAGAAGGCCGGAACAGCCGTACTAGAAACCGCTAGCGGACATTACCAATGTTGTATCCAACATTCGGTTGGCAAAACCCCACTCGTTATCGCACCAGACCAGTGTTTTTATCAGGTGCTGTCCACTTACCCGCGTCTGCGTTCCATCGACGATGGCGCTGTGGGGATCATGGTTAAAATCTGTCGAGACTAATGGTAGTTCGGTATAGTCAACTATACCACGAAAAGCGCCCGTTGCGGCCTTTTGCAGCAGCTGGTTCACCTCGTCTACCGTCACGGAACCCTCGACAAATACGCTCAAATCAATGGCTGTGACATTGATGGTCGGCACACGCACTGAGATAGCTTCAAAGCGATCGCAGAATTTGGGCATGATGCGCGTGATCCCTGCGGCCAGTTTGGTATCGACCGGAATAATGGACTGACTGGCCGCGCGCGTACGGCGTAAATCTGCGTGGTACGCATCAATGACCGGCTGGTCATTCATCGAAGAATGGATGGTCGTTACCGTGCCCGACTCAATGCCAAAGGCATCGTCGAGCAGCTTGATCACAGGGATAATACAGTTGGTGGTGCAGGACGCATTGGACACAATGCGGTGCTGGCGTTCGAGCAACTCGTGGTTCACACCGTAAACCACCGTAGCGTCAAGATCATGACCGCCGGGATGCGCGAACAGAATTTTTTTGGCACCGGCCGCGAGCTGAGCTTCACCGTCTTCACGGCTGCCATAAACGCCGGTGCAATCGAGCACGACGTCAATACTCAGTTCGCCCCATGGCAACTGGCTGGCATCAGACTGATGAAGTAAACGGATGGAGTCATCGCCGACGTAAAGGTTTTCCCCTTCCTGGCGGACATCCCAGGCGAAGCGCCCGTGGCTGGAGTCGTATTTGAGCAGATGTGCCATGCCTTCAGGGCTGGCGATTTCATTGATGGCAATAACGGAGATTTCCGCACGACGCCCGGATTCGTATAATGCGCGCAATACGCTACGGCCAATGCGACCAAAGCCATTAATTGCAATACGTATTGGCATACATCTCCCTGTTACACGGTTGTTACTCAATATCAGTAACACCTATAGTAATGCAGCGTGCGTTTACGGTGAATCACCATCGTCATCTGTCAGCACAATGCGTACGGCAGAAAAATCTCAGTTTCAGTCACGATAACAACCTGGTGACGATGTTAAGCTCAAATAGCCCGACTGAAACGGTTCAGCTGAGAATAAACCAAACGATGAATAAAAGGAATAATTCGTCAAACACTGAGGCATTAATCGCGCTGAACGCTTAAAAAAACGCCAGCCAATTCTGTGTATTCACAGTGATTTTACTTTTTCATCACCTTTTCAACAGTGATTTTTCTCAAAAACCGACGGTTTGAAACAGCATCAGAATGCAGGGAGTTTAGCGGAGTCGGCACCCGAAGGGTTTGACCTGCGTCATTTCGCACGAAACTGAGAACCTGCGCATAAAATTGCCGACGAAAAAAAAGCACCCGAAGGTGCTTTTAAGCAGCGTTAAGAAAACCGGATTACTTCAGCAACGCCTGTGCCTGAGCAACAACGTTATCTACAGTGAAACCAAATTCTTTGAACAGCAGGTCTGCCGGAGCAGATTCGCCGAAGCTGTGCATACCAACGATCGCGCCATTCAGGCCAACGTATTTGAACCAGTAATCCGCGATACCTGCTTCAACTGCAACACGTGCAGAAACGGCTTTCGGCAACACAGATTCACGGTAAGCCGCGTCCTGTTTGTCAAAGGCGTCAGTTGAAGGCATGGAAACCACGCGCACTTTAGTGCCCGCAGCCGCCAGTTTATCAGCCGCTTCTACAGTGATACCGACTTCAGAACCGGTCGCAATCAGGATGATTTCCGGCGTACCGTCGCAATCTTTCAGCACATAACCACCGCGCGCCACGTTGGCTAATTGCTCAGCGGTACGTGGTTGCTGAGTCAGGTTCTGGCGGGAGAAGATCAGAGTCACCGGGCCGTCATTACGCTCAATCGCGTATTTCCATGCCACAGCAGATTCAACCTGATCCGCAGGACGCCAGGTGCTCATGTTTGGCGTCACGCGCAGGCTGGCAATTTGCTCAACCGGCTGGTGCGTCGGGCCGTCTTCGCCCAGACCGATAGAATCATGGGTGTACACGAACACGTTGCGGATTTTCATCAGCGCAGCCATACGCACGGCGTTACGTGCGTATTCCACGAACATCAGGAAGGTCGCAGAGTACGGCAGGAAACCACCGTGCAGCGCGATACCGTTGGTGATCGCGGTCATGCCGAATTCACGCACACCGTAATGGATGTAGTTACCCGCCTGATCGTCGCCAATAGACTTAGAACCGGACCACATGGTCAGGTTGCTTGGCGCCAGGTCGGCAGAGCCGCCCAGGAATTCCGGCAACACTTTACCAAAAGCTTCCAGCGCGTTTTGTGATGCTTTACGGCTGGCGATGTTGGCAGGTTTAGCCTGCAGTTCTTCGATAAATTTCTGTGCTTCTGCTTCCCAGTTGGCTGGCAGCTCGCCGTTCACACGACGTTTGAACTCTTTTGCCAGCTCAGGGTGTGCCTTGGCGTAAGCATCAAACTTGTCGTTCCATGCCGCTTCTTTCGCCTGGCCCGCTTCTTTAGCATCCCACTGAGCATAAATATCTTGCGGAATTTCGAAGGCAGCGTATTTCCAGCCCAGCGCTTCACGGGTTGCCGCCACTTCAGCAGCACCCAGTGCAGCACCGTGGACATCGTGAGTCCCGGCTTTGTTCGGTGAACCGAAACCGATCACGGTTTTGCACATCAGCAGCGATGGCTTATCAGTCACTTTATGTGCTTCTTCGATAGCCGCTTTGATGGCGTCAGGATTATGGCCATCAACACCACGCACAACGTGCCAGCCGTAAGCTTCGAAACGTTTAGCGGTATCATCGGTGAACCAGCCTTCTACGTGGCCGTCGATAGAGATACCGTTGTCATCATAAAACGCGGTCAGTTTGCCGAGTTTCATGGTACCGGCCAGAGAACACACTTCGTGAGAAATGCCTTCCATCATGCAGCCGTCGCCCAGGAACGCGTAAGTCTGGTGATCGACGATGTCGTGGCCTGGTTTGTTGAACTGCGCGCCCAGCGTACGTTCTGCGATCGCCATACCCACTGCATTCGCAATGCCCTGACCCAGCGGGCCAGTGGTGGTTTCTACGCCAGGGGTATAACCGTATTCCGGGTGACCCGGAGTTTTAGAATGCAACTGACGGAAATTCGCCAGCTCGCTGATTGGCAGGTCATAACCGGTGAGGTGAAGCAGGCTATAAATCAGCATGGAACCATGGCCATTGGACAGCACGAAGCGGTCGCGGTCAGCCCAGTTCGGGTTTGACGGGTTGTGGTTCAGGTAATCACGCCACAAGACTTCGGCAATGTCTGCCATGCCCATAGGGGCGCCAGGGTGGCCGGAATTCGCTTTCTGCACGGCGTCCATACTAAGTGCGCGGATAGCGTTCGCAAGCTCTTTACGAGAGGACATGTTCTACTCCAGGTCGGATTAAAAAAGCAGTCAAGAAAGTCATTTTCTCAGACTCGGCATTAAAACGGCAATCCTTAATCACTCTCGTGACTAAGTTCACAGAATTCGCTTTTAAATCAGTGCGTTTTTTCAGACTTACACTATAGATCGGGCGATCCCAAAAACCTATCTTAACGCTATTCTTACAATCAGCGCCTTTTTGAGGCTGTACTGACTTTATTATTAACGTTCTCCGGGAACCCAAACTGATGAAATTCCACCCCGTTTTGCTGAGTCTTTGCGCGGCCGCACTGGTCAGCGGTTGTTCAACCCTTAATACCGATACCTTAATGCAATCCGGCGCGCAGGCTTATCAGGCTTATACACTGAGCGACGCCGATGTAAAAACCCTGAGTGTTCAGTCTTGCGAAGAAATGGATAAAAAAGCGCAAATAGCACCAGAAAGCAGCGAATACGCACAACGTCTGAAAAAAATCTCGGCGGCGCTGGGGGACAACATCAACGGCACGCCAGCCAACTATAAGGTGTACCTGACCAAGGACGTCAACGCCTGGGCGATGGCGAACGGCTGTATCCGCGTGTACAGCGGCCTGATGGATATGATGAACGACAACGAAGTCGAAGGCGTCCTCGGCCACGAAATGGGTCACGTCGCGCTGGGGCATACCCGTAAAGCGATGCAGGTTGCCTACAGCGCCACGGCGGCACGGACGGCGGTGGCGTCACTGGGCGGCGTCAGCACCACGCTTTCGCAATCGCAGCTGGCCGATCTCGGTGAGAAATATGTTAACGCGCAGTTCTCTCAGAAACAGGAATCCGAAGCCGATGATTACTCGTTTGATCTGCTGAAAAAACGCGGGATAGATCCGACCGGGCTGGCGACCAGTTTTGAAAAACTGGCAAAACTGGATCAGGGAAGCAGCATTGGCTGGTTTGACGATCACCCGTCATCCGAAGCGCGTGCCAAACATATCCGCGATCGCATAGCTGCCGGTAATTAATTCCTTCATATATAAAGATGCGCCCGCTAAGGGGTGCATCTTTTTATTACCTGTATAAGTGAAGCTTCCTAATTTCATTAAAAATCCATTATTCAGAAATAAATACCGCACAAAATCTGAAAATAACCCTCCATGAAGACTTTTCCTCGCTAAGTAAAAACGTTTCGTTATTCTTCCTGCGTTTTTGTTTAATTTAACTATCAAAGGAAGATGGATTATGAATTTTCGCATAACTGCAATTGCGTTCGGGATCACCGTATTATTAAGTGGTTGCCAAAACGGCGCGCTCAATACCGATGCCTTAATGAAATCGGGTTCAGATGCTTACAAAGCGGCCACGCTGACCGATCAGGATGTCATCAATATGACGGAAGGTTCCTGTAAAGCGCTGGATGCCGAATCCCAAATTGCTTCATCAAAAAGCAAATACACAAAACGCCTGAATAAAATTGCCAAAAACCTCGGTAACGACATCAATGGCCGGCAGGCTAACTACAAAGTCTATCTCACCAGCGACGTCAACGCCTGGGCGATGGCGAACGGCTGTATCCGCGTTTACAGCGGCCTGATGGACATGATGACCGACGATGAAGTCGAAGGCGTACTGGGCCACGAAATAGGTCACGTCGCCCTGGGTCACAGCAAAAAAGCCATGCAGGTGGCATACAGCACTTCCGCCGCGCACAATGCAGCGGGCGCAGCCGGTGGCATTGCCGGACAGCTTTCCAGCACACAGCTGGCCGATCTGGGTGAAGACCTGATTAACGCGCAGTTCTCTCAGAAACAGGAATCTGACGCTGATAATTATTCCTACGACTTGCTGAAAAAACGCGGCCTGCCGACCAAAGGGCTGGTTACTGCCTTTGAGAAACTGGCAAAAATGAGCGGTGGCAGTGAGAAGAGTTTATTCAGCTCTCACCCGCCTTCTCAGGAGCGCGCAGATAATATTAAAAAGCGTATCGCCGAAGATAAATAATCGCGAGAACAAATTCGTTATTTATATCCTCAAAAATAGAATATTCACAACCTAAATAATAAAGGCACCCGAAGGTGCCTTTATTTTATCTTTCATTCAGAGCCGAAAACCGGCGCCCTTATTCGTCTTCTTCCAGATACGTATAACCGTATAAACCGGATTCAAACTCTTCCACAAACTGCGCCTGCAGTTCCGCATCCAGATCGGTTTCTTTTACCTGATCGCGGAAGCGGGTCAGCAACACATTCGGGTCAAGCTGCACGTATTCGAGCATATCGGCCACGGTGTCGCCTTCGTCAGACTGCTGCACTTCTATGCTGCCGTCAGGGAACACAAACACGTCCACTGCCGCGGTATCGCCGAACAGGTTGTGCATGTTGCCGAGAATTTCCTGATACGCGCCAACCATGAAGAAGCCCAGCACCGGCGGGTTCTCAGGATCATACGGAGGCATCGGCATTGTGGTCGCCACACCGTCACCGTCGATGTAGTGATCGATAGTCCCGTCGGAATCACAGGTAATATCCAGCAGCACCGCACGGCCAACCGGCGGTTTGTCCAGCCCTTCGAGCGGCAGAACCGGGAACAGCTGATCGATACCCCACGCATCCGGCATGGACTGGAACAGCGAGAAGTTCACGTACAGCTTATCGGCCATACGTTCCTGCAATTCGTCGATAATCGGACGGTGCGCGCGGTTGCTTGGATCCAGCTGATCCTGAATTTTATTACAAATATTCAGGTAGATATCTTCCGCCCAGGCGCGCTGAGTCAGATCCAGAATACCGTGTGCATAGGCCGAATGGACGTCGTGCAAGTCCATCTGGCTGTCGTGCAACCATTCGCGCAGTGAGCGACGGTTTTCCGGATCGTGCATTTCGTTCCAGGTATCCCACATGCTGCCCAGCGCACGTGGTGCATCATCTTCCGGCGCAACCGGCTCTTTGAACTCGTTGCGCTCAACGCCAATCACGTTGGAAACCAGAACTGTGTGGTGCGCGGTTACAGCACGGCCAGACTCGGTAATCACCGTCGGATGCGGCAAACCATGTTCATTACAGGCGTCGCCAATACCCCAGATGACGTTGTTGGCGTATTCGTTCAGGCCGTAGTTCACCGAACAGTCAGACTGCGAACGGGTGCCTTCGTAATCCACACCCAGACCGCCGCCGACGTCGAAGCACTGAATGTTGACGCCAAGCTTGTGCAGTTCAACGTAGAAGCGCGCCGACTCACGCACACCAGTCGAGATATCGCGGATATTCGCCAGTTGTGAACCCAGATGGAAGTGCAGCAGTTGCAGGCTTTCCAGACGTCCGGCTTCACGCAGCATTTCCACCAGTTGCAGAACCTGAGACGCCGCCAGACCAAACTTGGACTTTTCGCCACCGCTGGACTGCCATTTGCCGGAGCCTTGTGAGGACAGACGCGCACGCACGCCCAGACGCGGGATGACGTTCAGACGTTCAGCTTCTTCCAGCACCAGTTTAATCTCGGTCATTTTCTCGATAACCAGATAAACCTTGTGACCGAGTTTCTCGCCGATCAGCGCCAGACGAATATATTCGCGGTCTTTATAACCGTTACAAACGATAACAGAACGGGTCATTCCGGCGTGAGCCAGAACCGCCATCAGTTCCGCTTTTGAACCCGCTTCCAGGCCCAACGGTTCGCCGGACTCGACCAGAGATTCAATGACGCGGCGATGCTGGTTAACCTTGATCGGATAAACCAGGAAGTAATCACCCTCATAACCGAACGATTCACGCGCGCGCTTGAAGGCGCCGTTAATCGAACGCAGACGGTGTTGCAGAATTTGTGGGAAACAGAACAAAGCGGGCAGACGCTGACCGTCCTGCTCGCGCATGTCTTTCACCAGTTGCGCCAAATCGACACGGGCAGAAGGCTCGTCAGGATCCGGGCAAACACTGATGTGGCCCAGTTCATTGACGTCAAAATAGTTGTTACCCCAATAGGCAACGTTGTAAGTGCGCAGCATTTTGCTGGCATCACGATCGTTCACGGCAACCTCCTGCATGGAGCGCAAAGAAACAGTATCGCCCGGTTGTGACGGACGGTGGGACTGGATGTCATCAGACATAGGTAAATCCTCTTTCTATACTGACAACATGGCCAGCCACTATCGCAGTAACAACAGGTGAGAACAACCCGCAAGGCTGGCTTTCAGACAGGATAAAACCCTGCGAGCCACAGCCATGGGACTGTTTTTCACTCATATCATTGTAAAACACGTTTTTAGACTCCGTGTAACGAGTCGGAAGAAATCAGGGGAAATCACCCCGGAGGTCGCAGGCTACATCAGTTATATGTCGGGAATACGATCCCGGTTTTACTGAGTAGCGTACAGATGTCGGCGACTGACCTGTCTGTAGTCAGGCTGTCTGTAACATCGCAGAGAGGGCAGACATTTCTCTGAAAGAAGGTCCGCTGAAAGAAGTGCTGCAAGGCGCATTAAAGGCTGCAGGGGATGCTGTTGAAATGTAACAACCGGTAAAAAGTGGGTCATTAACCTAACCACCTCCACACGTGCCACGCATCACCCGCGGGCATTCGAGCTGAGAAAACAGTAATCACTGGAATACGCTGGGATCTACAGTCTCTATAAATGTGTACAGCGCGCGCCGTTTATACCGGCAACCTGCTGAAATTGCAAAATGAAAATGACGTCAGGATTGTTTCTATGCGTGAATATCACTGCAAACCCGCACAATAACGCCATGTTCGCCACAAAAATGACTGGCTTTCAACACAGGTGCTATCCTAAAATAGCCGTCCAGATGTTAATCCGTCCGTAGCAATTTTAGGGATTAATGCGCAAACTGCTTTAAGGCTTTGCCTAATGGGGACATGCAGGACGCATTGTGACAATGACGAGCTAAGCTCCTCATCTGCCCGTCTCCCCGGTGCTATGCAGTGATATCTAACCCGTCGTATGTAAGGTAAAGAACATAATGGCTAAACACCTCTTCACGTCCGAATCTGTTTCAGAAGGACATCCAGATAAAATTGCAGACCAGATTTCTGACGCCGTACTGGACGCAATTTTAGAGCAAGACCCGAAAGCACGTGTTGCATGTGAAACTTATGTCAAAACCGGCATGGTCCTGGTTGGCGGTGAAATCACCACCAGCGCATGGGTCGACGTTGAAGAAATCACGCGTCAGACCGTTCGCGAAATTGGCTATATCCATTCTGACATGGGTTTCGATGCCAACTCTTGTGCCGTACTGAGCGCTATTGGTAAGCAATCTCCTGACATCAATCAGGGCGTTGACCGCACTGACCCGCTGGAACAAGGCGCGGGCGACCAGGGTCTGATGTTTGGTTATGCTACCAACGAAACCAGCGTTCTGATGCCAGCTCCGATCACTTACGCACACCGTCTGGTGCAGCGTCAGGCTGAAGTACGTAAATCAGGCACCCTGCCATGGCTGCGTCCTGATGCGAAAAGCCAGGTCACTTTCCAGTATGACGAAGGCAAAATCGTTGGCATCGATGCCGTTGTGCTGTCCACTCAGCACGCTGAAGACATTGCGCTGAAAGATTTGCAGGAAGCGGTGATGGAAGAAATCATCAAACCTGTACTGCCAGCAGAATGGCTGAACGCCAGCACCAAATACCACATCAACCCGACTGGCCGTTTCGTTATCGGTGGCCCGATGGGTGACTGCGGTCTGACCGGACGTAAAATCATCGTTGATACCTACGGCGGCATGGCCCGTCACGGCGGCGGTGCATTCTCAGGTAAAGATCCATCGAAAGTTGACCGCTCTGCTGCTTACGCTGCACGTTATGTGGCGAAAAACATCGTGGCAGCCGGTCTGGCTGATCGTTGTGAAATCCAGGTGTCTTACGCCATTGGCGTGGCTGAACCGACTTCCATCATGGTGGAAACCTTCGGTACGGGTAAAGTTTCTAACGAACAGCTGACCCTGCTTGTGCGCGAGTTCTTCGACCTGCGTCCATACGGCCTGATTCAGATGATGGATCTGCTGCACCCGATCTACAAAGAAACCGCTGCATACGGTCACTTTGGTCGCGAACATTTCCCATGGGAAAAAACCGACAAAGCGGCTCAGCTGCGTGAAGCTGCCGGCCTGAAATAAGTTTTTCAGACTGTTCTGCACTGAAACCCTGTCCTTGCGGCGGGGTTTTTTATTGCCTGTTTTTAGGGGATTAGCGCGGAATGAATAGGGATGGAATCTGATTTTTAAAGACATGTGAAAACGGTTACAGATAATAACTTGTTATAAATTAATAGATTATTTAGATGATTAAAAATGTGTCACATAATTTTGATTGATATAAATCAATTTATGGGCTATTACTCTGCATGAAAGCCCCTTCCCTGCTGCATATCTCATTGAAACCCTTACCGAACAACATTCCCGATGACACCTATAAGTGTAAACGATTACAACACTGTGACCGGGTTCACGTTAAGCTGTGTACAGGGTAAATAACATAACAACCTAAGCATTATTACAAACTCAAAACGATTGCATTATTTTGGAGACCGGATGAACAACTCAACTTCGACCAAAGGAAAACGCTCGAACAAAAGCGTCACTTTCTTTGTGTGTTTTCTCGCTGCGCTGGCCGGACTGTTGTTCGGCTTAGATATCGGCGTCATCGCTGGTGCCCTTCCGTTTATCAGCCATGATTTTCAAATCACCAGCCACCAGCAGGAATGGGTGGTCAGCTCCATGATGTTTGGTGCCGCCGTCGGTGCTGTCGGCAGTGGCTGGATGAATTTCCGCATTGGCCGTAAGTATAGCCTGATGATTGGCGCGATCCTGTTCGTTGCCGGTTCCCTGTGTTCAGCCTTCGCGCCAAACACAGAAATTCTGATTATTGCCCGCGTCCTGCTGGGTCTGGCGGTCGGCGTCGCGTCTTACACTGCGCCAATCTACCTGTCAGAAATTGCACCGGAAAAAATCCGTGGCAGCATGATTTCCATGTACCAGCTGATGATCACCATCGGTATTCTGGCGGCATACCTGTCTGATACCGCATTCAGCTACACCGGCGCATGGCGCTGGATGCTGGGCGTTATCACCATCCCTGCCGTGTTGCTGCTGATTGGCGTATTTTTCCTGCCGGACAGTCCGCGCTGGCTGGCCGCACGCGGTGACGATGGCAAAGCCCGCCGTGTTCTGGAAAAACTGCGTGATTCCAGCGAACAGGCGAAACGTGAGCTGGATGAAATCCGTGAAAGCCTGAAAGTAAAACAAAGCGGCTGGGGTCTGTTCACTAACAACAAAAACTTCCGTCGTGCGGTTTACCTCGGCATCCTGTTGCAGGTCATGCAACAGTTCACCGGCATGAACGTCATCATGTATTACGCACCGAAAATCTTCGGTATCGCCGGTTTTGCCAGCACGTCTCAACAAATGTGGGGCACGGTCATTGTCGGTCTGGTTAACGTTCTGGCGACCTTTATCGCTATCGGTCTGGTTGACCGCTGGGGCCGTAAACCTACCCTGAAACTGGGCTTCCTGGTTATGGCCGTCGGTATGGGCGTGCTCGGGACAATGCTGCACATTGGCGTTGTATCAGATGCCGCGAAATACTTCTCTATCGCGATGCTGCTGATGTTCATCGTAGGTTTTGCGATGAGTGCCGGTCCGCTGATTTGGGTTCTGTGTTCTGAAATTCAGCCGCTGAAAGGCCGTGATTTCGGTATCACCGTTTCAACCGCGACCAACTGGATTGCCAACATGATCGTGGGCGCGACCTTCCTGACCATGCTCGACAGCCTCGGCAACGCCAACACCTTCTGGGTATACGCGGCGCTGAACGTTGTATTCATCTTCATCACCATTGCGCTGATCCCTGAGACCAAAAACGTCTCTCTGGAACACATCGAACGCAACCTGATGAAAGGTGAAGCACTGCGCGACATCGGTAAGTAAGCCCGCCATTCCTCCCCTGCAAAGGGGAGGAATTCAATATTGCATCTCGCTTCCCACAGATTTATCCTTCGCCTGATGAAAACCTCACGCCTTCCCATCGCCCTGCAACAAGCCGTCATGCGCTGCCTGCGGGAAAAACTCCAGATGGCAAATCAGTTTTTTGGCACCGATTACGCGGAGCCGGAAATCACATATCAGCAACGCGGTACCAGCGCGGGCAGCGCGTACCTCCAGCACTGGCAAATCCGTCTTAACCCTGTCTTGCTGATGGAAAACCAGCAGCCTTTTATTGATGAAGTGGTTCCGCACGAGCTGGCGCATTTGCTGGTTTACCGGCGGTTTGGACGCGCACCGGCGCCGCATGGCAAAGAGTGGCGCTTGATGATGGAACATGTGCTGGGTGTTTCCGCCAGCCGGACGCACAAGTTCGAAGTCGCCTCGGTGCAAAGCAAAACCTACCCATATTTATGCGCCTGCCGTGATCACCAGCTGACTGTCCGACGCCACAATAAAGTGATGCGTAAAGAGTCAGAATATCGCTGCCGGCATTGCGGTGAGTTGTTACGTTTTAACGCTAAAGGCACCGCTAACTGCTGATTTTTCAATCACTAAATAGCCATATTGTCTGATTGTCACACCGCTTCGCATCCGTTACCCTTGCGACCTTTTACACTCGGGCTATTCGGAAACATGTTTCGTAAAACACTTTTATCCTTTCTGTTTATCGGTGCTCTGGCACCGCTGAGCGCTTTCAGCCAGTCTGGCAACGCCATTAATAATTTCACTCAGGCCAAAGCGGCGGCAGTGAAAATTAATCAGGGTGCGCCTACATTTTATTGCGGTTGTACCATCAGCTGGCAGGGGAAAAAAGGCACGCCGGATCTGCAATCCTGTGGCTATCAGGTACGTAAAAGCGAACAACGCGCCAGCAGGATTGAGTGGGAGCATGTGGTTCCCGCCTGGCAGTTCGGCCATCAGATGCAGTGCTGGCAGGATGGCGGACGCAAAAACTGTGCGAAAAACGCCGACTATCGCCAGATAGAAACGGATTTGCACAACCTTGAACCGGCTATCGGCGAAGTGAACGGCGATCGCAACAACTTTATGTACAGTCAGTGGAACGGCGGGGAAGGCCAGTACGGCAAATGCGGGATGAAAGTCGACTTCAAAGCCAAAGCCGCCGAGCCGCCAGCCCGTGCACGCGGCGCCATCGCACGCACCTATTTCTACATGCGCGACCAGTACAAACTGAACCTGTCCCGTCAGCAAACTCAGCTGTTTACTGCCTGGGATCGCCAGTATCCGGTCACCGCCTGGGAATGCGAACGCGATAACCGCATTGCGAATGTGCAGGGAAATCACAATCCGTACGTTCAGCAGGCTTGCGCGCAAAGAAAAAGCTAACTTAGTATTAAACTCATCATCAGAGCACATTAGTTCGCGACAATGCGGACTAATGTCGCCAAAATAACCCCTCTCAAGACTTTAAGGACAGCAGCCTCACATGCGCATACCTCGCATTTATCACCCTGAACCGTTAAACGCGCACAGCGAAATTGCGCTCAGTGAAGATGCCGCGAATCACGTCGGGCGCGTTCTGCGCATGCAGCCTGGTCAGGCCATTCAGTTATTTGACGGCAGTAATCAGATCTTCGACGCCAGCATTACGCAGGTGGATAAGAAGAACGTGCGCGTCAGCCTGGAAGAAGGCGTGCTGTCAGACAATGAATCACCGCTGAATCTGCATCTCGGCCAGGTGATTTCGCGCGGCGAGAAGATGGAATTCACCATCCAGAAATCCATTGAGCTGGGCGTGAATACCATTACGCCGCTGTTTTCCGAACGCTGTGGCGTGAAACTGGACGGTGAGCGTCTGGAAAAGAAATTGCAGCAGTGGCAGAAAATTGCCATTGCCGCCTGTGAACAGTGTGGCCGAAACCGCATTCCGGAAATTCGTCCGGTCATGCAGCTTGAAGCCTGGTGCGCCGAGCAGGACGACAGCCTGAAGCTGAACCTGCATCCTCGCGCCAGTCACAGCATCAATACCCTGCCGCTGCCGGTGAATCATGTTCGCCTGCTGATCGGCCCGGAAGGCGGTTTATCCGCCGACGAAATTGCAATGACCTCCGGTTACGGATTTACTGATATCCTGCTGGGACCCCGTGTTCTGCGTACAGAAACTACAGCACTCACCGCGATAACGGCCTTACAGGTTCGTTTCGGCGATCTGGGTTAAGAGGAGACCAAATGATCAAGCTTGGCATCGTGATGGACCCGATTTCTTCCATCAACATCAAAAAAGACACCAGTTTCGCAATGTTGCTCGAAGCGCAGAGTCGTGGCTACGAGCTGCATTACATGGAAATGAATTCCCTGTATCTGCGCGGCGGCGAAGGCCGTGCGACCACCAAAAAGCTCAGCGTAAAGCAGGATTACGACGGCTGGTATGAATTCGGCACCGAACAGGATATCGCCCTGCAGGAGCTCGACGTGATCCTGATGCGTAAAGATCCGCCGTTTGATACCGAATTTATTTATGCCACTTACATCCTTGAACGCGCCGAAGAAAAAGGCACGCTGATCGTCAACAAACCGCAGAGCCTGCGCGACTGTAACGAAAAGCTTTTCACCGCCTGGTTCCCGGAACTGACGCCGGACACGCTGGTAACACGCAACGCGGCGCAGCTGAAAGCGTTCCATAAAGAACATACCGATGTGATCCTCAAACCGCTCGACGGTATGGGCGGCGCATCAATCTTCCGCCTGAAACCGGAAGACGCGAACGTTTCCGTTGTCATCGAAACACTGACCGAGCACGGCAGCCGTTTCTGCATGGCGCAAAACTATCTGCCGGCCATTAAAGACGGCGACAAACGCGTTCTGGTTGTCGACGGCGAGCCGGTGCCTTACTGCCTGGCGCGTATTCCTGCACAAGGTGAAACCCGTGGCAATCTGGCTGCCGGTGGCCGCGGTGAAGCACGTCCGCTGAGCGAAAGCGACTGGGCAATTGCCCGCACCGTTGCACCAATCCTCAAGCAAAAAGGCCTGATTTTTGTCGGTCTGGATATCATCGGCGATCGCCTGACCGAAATTAACGTTACCAGCCCGACCTGTGCGCGTGAAATCGAAGCCGCATTCCCGATTTCCATCACCGGTATGCTGATGGACGCTATCGAAAAGCGTCTGGCTGCACGCTAATCACGCAATATCGTCATTAACGGGTTATCCGCACTGCCGGATAACCCGCTTTTTTTGATGACGCTGCCGTAATAAACTGGCTTGTCTGATTTTGTTTCTATTTTGAGGTTAAACATCCTACATACCATGAATCTACAACATCACTTTCTTATTGCGATGCCCGGACTGGACGAACCCCAGTTCAAACGTTCGGTCGTGTATATCTGCGAACATAATGAAGACGGCGCAATGGGTCTGGTGATTAATAAACTGGTCGAAGATTTCACCGTCGAAAATGTGCTCGATAAACTCGATATCAGCCCTGAGCCACGCGATCCGGCAATCCGCCTCGACCGCCCGGTCTTTTCCGGCGGCCCTCTGGCAGACGATCGTGGTTTTATTTTGCATACGCCGCGTGAAGGTTTTGGGTCCAGTATCCGGATTTCAGACTGCACCATGATCACTACGTCCAAAGACGTTCTTGAAACATTGGGCACGCCTGACCAGCCGAAAAATGTGCTGGTGGCGCTCGGGTATGCGGCCTGGGAACAGGGGCAACTGGAGCAGGAATTGCTGGAAAATTCATGGCTGACCATTGAAGCGAGCAGCGACATTCTCTTCCACACTCCGATTGCAGACCGCTGGCGTGAAGCCGCGAAAATGATCGGCGTGGATGTCAGCCAGCTTGCCACCCACGCAGGGCACGCATAATGGGTAACCGCACAGTCTTCGCCTTCGATTTCGGCACCAAAAGCATCGGCCTTGCGATCGGCCAGGAAGTCACTGGCACGGCGCGCCCGCTGACGTCGTTTAAAGCGCAGGACGGCACGCCGGACTGGCTGAAGATCGAAAAGCTGCTGAAAGAATGGCTTCCTGATCTGGTCGTGGTTGGTCTGCCGCTGAACATGGACGGTACAGAACAGCCGCTGACGGCACGTGCACGCAAGTTTGCCAACCGTCTGCATGGCCGTTTTGGCGTTCAGGTGGAGCTGCATGACGAACGTCTGAGCACCGTTGAAGCACGCGCGGATTTGTTTGACCGTGGCGGCTTTCGCGCGCTGGACAAAGGCAGCGTGGACGCGGCTTCGGCGGTCATCATTCTGGAAAGCTGGTTCGAGAAACAATGGAGTCAGTCCTGATCCGCAGCCAGTAACCCGGCGCTTTGCCGCTGCTGGCGGCTCTGCGCAAATGTCTGCATTCCGGCCTGTGCGCCGGTTTGCAGTACATCGGCCAGCTGATGCGTTTTCCCCTCGCGGATCAGATTGCACACACCCGGCGTTGATGTCAGCACTTCAAACAATGCCACCCTTCCGCCCTGCTGTTCCTCCGTCGCTTTCGTTACCGCCAGCTTTTGGGCAATCACCGCCCGCAAACTGCCTGCCAGCTGTGCCCGGACAAACGCCTTTTCTTCTACGGGAAAAACATCGACCAGCCGGTCAATCGCCTGCGTGGCATTACGCGTATGCAAGGTTGCCAGTACCAGATGCCCGGTTTCTGCCGCGGTCAGCGCCAGCCGGATACTTTCGGTGTCACGCAGTTCCCCCAGCAGCAACACATCCGGATCCTCACGCAGGGCACCGCGCACGGCCTCAGAAAAAGAGCGCGTATGCTGCCCCAGCTCACGCTGCTGGATCAGGCAGCGCTGGCTGGTATGAATCAGCTCAATGGGATCCTCAAGCGTAATGATGTGCCGCGCCGTATGCCGGTTGAGATGGTTAATCAGCGCTGCCAGCGTGGTGGATTTCCCGCTACCGGTCGCGCCGGTAACCAGAATCAAGCCATCCTCCTGCATAATCAGCCGCTGCAAAACGTCAGGCGCGTGAAGCGTGGCCAAATCCGGACAATGCGCCGGAATGGGTCGCAGCGCCGCGGAAAGCCCGTGCCATTGCTGAAAAATGTTGAGCCGCATCCGCACGCCCGCCCCGAGCGTCAGCGCTTTATCCACCTGTCCGGCCTGATGCAGACAGTCAAGCTGCGCGGTATCCAGCCACTGCTGGCTGAGTGCCTGCATCGCCGACGCCTTAACAACCGGCAGATCCTCGCAGCGGCATAATTCGCCATCAATGCGTAACATTGGCGGATAGCCGGTACAAAGGTGCAGATCAGAGGCATTTTGCTTTACACTACGCCCCACTAATCCATCAATATCCATGTTGAAATCCTCCCGAGTCCTTATGAGCCTGAGTCAGCAAAACGCTATTGAGCAGAACTTACAGAATGTCCGCGAGAAAATCGCAGCCGCTGCACAGCTTTGCGGCAGGTCTCCAGAAGAAGTTACTTTGCTTGCAGTCAGCAAAACGAAACCTGCGAGCGCTGTCGAAGAAGCTATCGCCGCCGGGCAGTTTGCCTTCGGTGAAAACTACGTGCAGGAAGGCGTGGATAAAATTGCCCACTTTGCCGGGCATCAGCCTGCGCTCACCTGGCATTTCATCGGACCATTGCAATCAAACAAAAGCCGCCTGGTGGCCGAGAATTTCGACTGGTGCCATACGATTGACCGTCTGAAAATCGCCCAGCGCCTCAATGAACAACGTCCGGCTGATCTTGCGCCATTACAGGTTTTGATTCAGGTGAATATCAGCGATGAAGCCAGCAAATCCGGTATTGCGCTGGAAGACGTTGCGGAGCTGGCGGCGCAAATCATGGCGATGCCTAACCTGAATCTGCGCGGTCTGATGGCAATTCCGGCGGCAGAAACCGATTACGCACGTCAGCTGGACGTTTTCAGCCAGATGCGTGACGCACTGAAGGCATTGCAGGTCATTTGCCCGCAAGCGGATACGCTTTCAATGGGCATGACCGACGATATGCCGGCAGCCATTGCGGCAGGCAGCACCATGGTGCGTATCGGGACGGCGATTTTTGGTGCCCGCGATTACAGCGCCAAACAGTAACCGCTGCGATGCAGTAAACTGTTTTAAATCATCAATAAATGACTTACTTATCCCCTGTTCTGACAGCAAGGAGCACCAATGCAACATCGTAAACTCTGTTTTATCGGCGCCGGTAACATGGCAGGCGCGATTATTGCGGGTCTGGTCGAAAGCGGCTATCCGGCAAATCTGGTCAGCGTTTGTGCCCCTTCCACCACGCACCGCGACGCGCTGGCTGAAAAATATGGCGTTAAAAGCAGCAGCGATAACAATGGCTGCGCAAAAGACGCTGATGTGGTGGTACTTTCTGTAAAACCACAAATGATGGCCGATGTATGTAAAGCACTGCAAAAAGACGTGGATTTTAGCGGCAAGCTGGTACTGTCGATTGCCGCAGGCGTCAGCGTGGCGCGTTTCTGCGAGCTGCTGGGCGATAATCTGAACATTGTGCGTATTATGCCTAACACGCCGTCTCTGGTCGGAAAAGGCATGAGCGGTTTGTTCGCGCCAGAACAGGTTTCACAAGCTGACCGCGATTACAGCGGCGAGCTGATGACCGCCGTCGGCAAAGTGTGCTGGGTCGATACCGAAGAAGGCATCAATCATATTATTGCTGCTGCGGGCAGTGCGCCGGCGTATTTCTTCCTGTTTATGGAAGCGATGCAGGCTGAAGCACAGCGTCTGGGCTTTAGTGCAGAAGCGGCACGGATGCTGGTGGAACAGGCTGCAAGCGGGGCGACTGCGCTGGTCGCCGCCAGCCCGGACACGCCATTGTCACAACTTCGTGAGAATGTGACGTCCAAAGGTGGCACGACGTTTGAAGCACTGAAAGTTTTCACCGATCGTAAATTACCGGAGATTGTCTCCGAAGCCATGCAGGCCGCCATTACCCGCGCACAGGAAATGGAAAAACAGTTTTAACATACTTAGATAAGGCAATTTATGCTGACCAATTTGTTAGTCATGGTAATTAATACTTACGCAATGATTTTACTGCTCCGCATCTGGATGCAGTGGGCGCGTACAGATTTTTATAATCCGTTATCCCAGTTTGTCGTAAAAGTCACACAGCCGGTTATCCGTCCGCTTCGCCGGGTGATCCCGCCGCTGGGGCCGATTGACAGCGCGTCATTGCTGATTGCGTTCCTGCTGCTGACGCTCAAATACCCGCTGATGGAGCTGATTATCAGCGGCGGGATTTCACTGAGCCTGGTGAATTTGCTGGCGGGTCTGGTTTCGTTAATCAAAACCGCAGGCTCGCTGATTTTCTGGGTTGTGATTATCCGCTCCCTGCTGAGCTGGGTGACGCAGGGTCGTGGCCCGATGGATTATCTGCTGATGCAGTTAACTGAACCGCTGATGGGGCCAATTCGCCGCATCTTACCCGCGCTGGGTGGCATCGATTTTTCAGGCATGATTATCGTGATTATTCTTTATATTCTCGATAATTTCTTCGCGAACTTAAATTACATCGGAACATTATGGCAGTTGCCGTAAATCCGGTGAGCTGGCAGTCCGATGCGCTGGTTTTGCGGTTGATTATTCAGCCCAAAGCCAGCCGCGACAGCCTGGTCGGTTTGCATGGCGATGAATTCAAAGTCGCCATCACCGCGCCACCAGTGGACGGTCAGGCCAACACGCATCTGGTGAAATTTCTCGCCAAACAGTTTAAAGTCGCCAAAAGTCAGATAAGCATTGAAAAGGGCGAGCTGGGCCGCCATAAACAAGTCCGCATTACGAATCCGCAAAATATCCCGACCGAGGTCGCGGTACTGCTCGCTGAATAAACTCATTTCAGATGGTCTTCAGGACGTTATTTTATGCAAAAAGTCGTATTGGCTACCGGCAACGCCGGTAAAGTCCGTGAACTCGCACACCTTCTGGCCGATTTCGGGCTGGACGTCGTCGCACAAACCGAACTCGGCGTTGAATCCGCTGAAGAAACCGGCCTGACGTTCATTGAGAACGCCATTCTCAAAGCCCGCCACGCGGCGGCAGAAACCGGTTTACCGGCTGTGGCCGATGACTCCGGCCTGGCCGTCGATTTTCTGGGTGGCGCGCCGGGGATTTATTCCGCACGTTACGCAGGTGTTGATGCCAGCGATCAGCAAAATCTCGACAAACTGCTCGTTGCGTTGAAAGACGTGCCGCAGGGCCAGCGCAATGCACAATTTCATTGCGTTCTGGTTTACATGCGTCACGCAGAAGACCCGACGCCGCTGGTGTGTCACGGCAGCTGGCCGGGTGAAATTGCCTTTGCAGAAGCCGGTGAAGGCGGTTTTGGTTACGACCCCATTTTCTTCGTTCCGGAACTGGGCAAAACAGCCGCAGAGCTGACGCGTGAAGAAAAAAGTGCGGTATCGCACCGTGGTCAGGCGCTGAAACTGCTGCTGGCGGCGATGAAAGAGGCTGTACAGAAGAATGCGTAAGTTGCCGCCGCTGAGTCTCTACATTCATATTCCGTGGTGCGTGCAAAAATGCCCTTACTGCGATTTCAACTCGCATGCGTTAAAGGGTGAAGTGCCGCACGACGACTATGTCGCGCATCTGCTGGCCGATTTGGATGCTGATTTGCATCTGGCCGCAGGCCGAAGCGTAGGGACAATTTTTATCGGCGGCGGAACCCCAAGCCTGCTGAGCAGCGAAGCGATGCAAAACCTGCTCGACGGCGTACGTGCGCGTTTGCCTCTCGATGCCAGTGCGGAAATCACCATGGAAGCCAATCCGGGTACCGTCGAAGCAGACCGCTTCAGCGGCTATCAGCGCGCCGGTGTGAACCGCATTTCAATTGGTGTGCAAAGTTTCGATGCGCAAAAACTGGAGCGTCTGGGGCGCATTCACGGGCCGGAAGAAGCAAAACGCGCCGCCCATCTGGCGACCGGCCTGAATTTGCGCAGTTTTAATCTGGATCTGATGCACGGTTTACCGGATCAGACACTCGAAGAAGCGCTGGACGATTTGCGTCAGGCCATCGCACTGAATCCGCCGCATTTATCGTGGTATCAGCTGACCATCGAGCCTAATACGATGTACGCCTCACGTCCGCCAACGTTGCCGGATGACGACGCGCTGTGGGATATCTTTGAGCAAGGCGAACGGCTGCTGACGGCCGCCGGTTATCAGCAATATGAAACGTCTGCCTATGCTAAACCCGGCTATCAGTGCCAGCATAATCTCAATTACTGGCGCTTCGGGGATTATCTCGGCATCGGTTGCGGCGCGCACGGCAAGCTGACACAGCCCGACGGGCAAATCCTGCGCACGGTCAAAACCAAGCATCCGCGTGGTTATATGCAGGGACGTTACATGGACAAACAGCATCCTGTGGAAACAGAAGATTTGCCGTTTGAATTCTTCATGAACCGTTTCCGTCTGCTCGAAGCCGCACCACGCGAAGAGTTTGGGTTGTATACCGGGCTGGATGAATCGGTGATCCGCGCACAGCTTGACGAAGCCATCGCCAAAGAATATCTGGTGGAAACCGGCACTCACTGGCAGATCACCCGCAAAGGTAAACTGTTCCTGAATTCGCTGCTGGAGCTGTTTTTGGGTGAGTAAGGATTAGAAAATAAGAAACCGCCCCGAGGGGCGGTTGGTTAAGTGCTCAGTACTGGCCTATGTTAACGCTGAAATTGATGTGTGAAACATGAATGTTCCATCCGTCGCTTTCAGTAGTCGCCATAGAACCAAGCACGATGAGAAGCGCATAAATGCACTTTTTCATATTTGCAGTTTCCTGAAGAAACCGCGTTTCACCAAATCACACCGGGATAACGTGGCAAATGGCCAGCATCTGTTGAGGTGCCAACTTTCGCGGTGTGTCAGTTCCAATCCCTGAGCCCGGTGCCCCGTCTCCAAACGGGGGAATTAGTCCCGATAGGATATTATCACCCTCTAAATTACTTCGTCACGTTTATATGACCTCCCGGATAAGATTTTCGGCGTACGGGAAAATGATGCGTGTTGGGATTGTCGCAAATTTGAATTGGGTATATTATCAGCTGCGTTGGGGTGCTGACTTTCGTGCTACTTACGGAAGTAGAAACTCTGGAAGATGTAGCTCCAACTACATGTTCCAACAAAAAAACCGCGTAATCGCGGTTTTTTTGTGTCTGGCATTTAGCAAATTACTGTTTCAAATCCGCCAGTAACGCTTTGTGCTGGGTATCCAGCGCGGTGACGCGTTTACAAACATCATCGCCGAAGGCTTTAAACTCTTTTTCCTGTTTGTTCCACTCTTCCTGTACGGCCTGTTGCAGACCGCCGAGATTGCCCATCATTGCCTGCAGGGGATTGCCGCCGCTCGTGGCTTGTTTCAGGCCCATCTCGTTGATGCTGTCCTGCATCACACCGCCCATAGTTTGTTCCATCAGCTTCTGGCCATTCTGCTTAACCTGATCCACCGCTTTGTAGTGGAAGGTCAGCCCGTCAGTGCGATGCTCGATAATCAGATTCATCTGCTCTTTCAGCTGTTTATCCAGCTTGACCAGACGATTACGCACGTTGCTGTCGCTGCCGAGTTTATCGACAATCACACGGTCAACGGCCACACGGCCTTTTTCGAGATGCGCCGTCGCGCCCTGATCAATCCATGGCAGGTCACGGCGCAGGCCAGCCTGATAATCGATGGCTTCCTGACGCTGTTTTGCGCTCAGGGTCATGTCTTTTCCGTTAAGAGTCACATTGCCGTTAGGGGTCATCAGCAAGTCACCGCTTTTGCCAACAACCTGCACGGTTTGCGGCTTGATGATCACGTCGTCTTTAGGCTGAACGGCACACTGATAATCAGCCTGCGCGCTCCACGCACTCAGCGCCAGCAATGCAGCCAGTCCGGTTTTTACCACTCCACTTTTTACAAACATGTACTCTCCCTTAAGACAGCAAACTCAAAAAATTGAACGGCCAATTCGTTGCGCCAGTAATTCTAAGGCAGCAATACCTGCCAAAGAGTTCCCCGCCGCATCAAGTTCCGGCGACCAGACAGCGATACACATCTCTCCCGGCACGATAGCAATAATGCCGCCACCGACACCGGACTTGCCCGGCATGCCGACGCGGTAAGCGAATTCACCGGCGCCGTCGTACATGCCGCTGGTCACCATCATTGCGTTAATCTGTCGCGCCTGACGGGCATCAATCAGCGGCTGCTCATTACCCAGCGGATGGCCCTTGTTCGCAAGATAAACGAACGTCCGCGCCAGTTCCTCACAACTCATGCGCAATGCGCAATAATGGAAATAGGTGTGCAACACGGTGATGACGTCGTTATCGAAATTACCGAAAGATTTCATCAGGTAAGCGATGGCGGCGTTGCGATCGGAATGATCGAATTCAGAACGCGCAACGTGCCGATCGTAGTTGAGATCGGCCGAACCGGCCAGTTGACGCACCACTTCCAGCATTCTTTGCTTGGGCGCAGTCAGACGGGTTTGCAGCATATCGCAAACCACCAGCGCACCGGGGTTGATAAACGGATTGCGCGGTTTCCCCTGTTCCAGCTCAAGCTGAACCAGCGAGTTAAACGGCTGGCCGGAAGGCTCTTTGCCCACGCGTTGCCAGATTTCGCTTTCCTGATAGCGGGTCAGCGCCAGCGTCAGGCTGAGCACTTTAGAAATCGACTGGATTGAGAACCGGGTATTGGCATCACCGGCACGAAAGATCTCCCCTTTCGTGGTACACACGGCAATCCCCAGATGATCAGGGCTGACTTCTGCCAGCGCGGGAATATAGTCGGCGACTTTACCACGGCCAATCAGCGGCCTGACCTGCGCAAGAATATCTTCCAGCAAACTGTTATCGAGCTCGGTACCCAACGTCCTTCCTCCAGATGTAACAAAGGTGCCGGAAAGGCACCTTTAAAAGATTCAGTGTTCAACTGCTGGCAGAATCAATCCCACCAGATATCGAACAGGTCTGAAACTTCAACGTCTTCCATTTTATGGTCTTCTAACCATTTTTTGACCTGCGCGCGCTGTTCATCAGTGCAGTGACCGATATCCTGACGGCAAACCAGACCTTCCCATTGCAGATAGCCGCTGCCGTCGAAGGCCAGTTTGTTTGGCTCGATCACACCGTCAATGAATTTATCCAGTGATTCGTCAATGGTTTCTACCGCGGTACCTTCCGGGAAACGCCATTTTACAGAGAAGCCCAGTTCCTGGAACTCGGCAATGTGTAACTTCTTACGTAAACGACGACTGCGATTTGTAGCCATTATTGCTTCCTCTCAAACATCAGATCCCACACGCCGTGGCCTAAACGCTGGCCACGCATTTCGAACTTCGTTACCGGGCGCGATTCGGGGCGCGGTACATAATTATTTTCCTGCGACAGATTTGCCCAGTTTTCGAGACTGGTCATCACCTCAAGCATGTGTTCTGCATACGGCTCCCAGTCGGTTGCCATATGGAATACGCCACCCACTTTCAATTTCCTGCGCAGTTTCTCAACGAATTCAGGCTGCACGATACGGCGCTTATTATGACGCGCTTTATGCCACGGGTCAGGAAAGAATAGCTGTACCATGTCCAGCGAGCCATCCGGAATCATTTTTTCCAGTACTTCAACCGCATCGTGACACATCACGCGCAGGTTGCTGACGCCCTCTTCGTGCGCCGTTGCCAGACAGGCACCGACGCCCGGCGAATGCACTTCGATCCCGATAAAGTTCTGGTCAGGATTCTGCTGCGCCATGGTGACAAGCGACGTGCCCATACCAAAACCGATTTCCAGCACAACCGGTGCTGAGCGACCAAATAAGGCATCAATATCCAGAGCTTCAGTCTGAAACTCCACGCCCATCACCGGCCAGAAGTTGTCCAGCGCAAATTGCTGACCTTTGGTCAGACGGCCCTGACGGCGGACAAAGCTGCGGATACGGCGCATCGCGCGACCGTTCTCATCGAACTCCGGAGAAATGACGTCGTTTTTCATGGTGTTTCCACTCCGTTACGCAAGACGCGGTATTCGGTCACTGCTGTATTTTGGTCATTAACTGTTAAGAATGGCGCATTATCCAAACTTACTCCCGATTAGCAAGGCTTGCGGGCAGGAAATCCGTCAATACAGTGCGGAAAGTTCCGGTTTACAGCCAGACGGGAACTGTGATGTGATCAGCCCCGTCTTTTAACCCTGCCGGACTGTAATTCACCCATGATGGAAGCCTCCACTTTTTCGCCGCTGGTGCTCGACTGGTATCAGCGCTATGGCCGTAAAACGCTGCCGTGGCAAATCGCCAAAACACCTTATAAAGTCTGGCTTTCTGAAGTGATGTTGCAGCAAACGCAGGTCGCAACCGTTATTCCTTATTTCGAACGGTTTATGGAACGCTTCCCGACGGTGTCCGATCTCGCCGCCGCCCCGCTCGATGAAGTGCTGCATCTGTGGACCGGTCTGGGTTATTACGCCCGGGCGCGTAACCTGCATAAAGCGGCGCAAACTATTGCCACTCAGCACAATGGCGTGTTTCCGACCACCTTTGATGAAATTCTCGCGTTGCCGGGCATTGGTCGTTCGACCGCAGGCGCCGTATTGTCGCTGGCGCTAAACCAGCACTATCCCATTTTAGACGGTAACGTGAAGCGCGTGCTGGCCCGGTGTTATGCCGTTGACGGCTGGCCGGGCGAGAAGAAAACTGAAAATCGTTTGTGGAAAATAAGCGAAGACGTCACACCGGCTGAAGGTGTCGCGCAGTTTAATCAGGCGATGATGGATTTAGGGGCAATGGTCTGCACCCGCAGCAAACCAAAATGTGAACTGTGCCCGGTGAAATCCGGCTGCGAAGCCTACGCACATCACAGCTGGGCAAAATATCCGGGTAAAAAACCCAAGACGACGTTGCCGGAAAAAACGGCCTTTATGCTGATGATTCAGAAGGACGAAAAAGTCTGGCTGGAGCAGCGACCGCTGGTGGGCCTGTGGGGCGGTTTATTCTGCTTCCCGCAATTTGCGACAGAAGAAGAACTGGCGCAGGGGCTTCAAAAATACGGTGTTACGCAAAATCAGTTGCAGCAGCAGACTGCTTTTCGCCACACTTTCAGCCATTTCCATCTGGATATCGTCCCGATGTGGTTAAATCTGCGAACGACAGCGGGTTGCATGGATGAAGGTGCGGGTCTCTGGTATAACTTAGCGCAACCACAACAGGTCGGGCTGGCCGCACCGGTCGAGCGTTTGCTGACCTCTCTGGCAAAAAAAGCCGATGGCAAAAAACCGTCCCAACAGAATGATCATAAGGAATTAGCATGAGCAGAACGATTTTTTGTACTTTTCTGAAACGCGATGCCGAAGGACAGGACTTCCAGCTTTATCCGGGTGAGATCGGCAAACGTATTTTCAACGAAATTTCGAAAGAAGCCTGGTCTCAGTGGATGACCAAACAAACCATGCTGATCAACGAAAAGAAACTCAGCATGATGAACCCGGACGACCGGAAATTGCTGGAACAGGAGATGGTTAATTTCCTGTTTGAAGGTCAGGATGTTCATATTGAAGGCTACACCCCGCCTTCAAAATAACGTTCAGGAACAGAAATTTAGGCAGGCTCGTGCGCGGCCTGCTTCTTTCACCAGAAATGGTTTTCAGATGAAGAAAATTTTAGCTTTGCTGGTTATCGCACCGATGCTGATTTCCTGCTCCGGCAGTAAAAAAAACCAGTTCGACGAAGCTTTCGTAAAAGACACCAACGGATTCGATATTTTGATGGGGCAGTTCGCTCATAACATCGAAAATATCTGGGGTATGAATGAAGTCCTGATTGCGGGTCCGAAAGACTACGTAAAGTATAGCGATCAGTATTACACCCGCAGCCACATCAACTTTGATGCGGGTACCATCACGATTGAAACCATTTCCGGCACCGATCCGGCCGCGAGCCTGCGTCAGGCGATCGTCAGCACTTTACTGGTGGGCGATGATCCGGGCAATGTTGACCTCTATTCCGACGCCAACGATATCCAGATCAGCCGTGAGCCGATGCTTTACGGGCAGGTTCTCGACAACACCGGGCAGCCTATCCGCTGGGTCGGCCGTGCCAACAGCTTTGCCGATTATCTGGTGCAAAACAAACTGATGCGCCGCCAGTCCGGCATGCATATCATTTATTCCGTCACGATCCAGATGGTGCCAAACCACCTGAATCAGCGTGCGCATAAATATCTGCCGATGATCCGCGAAGCCTCCGCCAAATACGGCGTCGATCAGTCGCTGATCCTGGCGATCATGCAAACCGAATCCGCCTTTAACCCGTATGCGGTCAGTAACGCCGATGCGCTGGGCCTGATGCAGGTTGTGCAGCATTCCGCCGGGGTTGACGTCTTTAAATCCGAAGGCAAGTGGGGCAAACCGAGCCGAAGCTATCTGTTCGATCCGCAGAACAATATCAACACCGGCACCGCGTATCTGGCGATGCTGCAAACGACGTATCTGGGGAACATCAGTAACCCGACGTCACGCCGTTACGCCGTGATCACGGCCTACAATGGCGGTGCAGGTAGCGTGCTGCGCGTGTTCTCACAGAACAAAACGCAGGCCTTCAACATCATCAACAACATGGCGCCGGGCGATGTCTATACCACGCTGACCACCAAACATCCGTCAGCAGAATCGCGCCGCTATCTGTACAAAGTGAACAACACGCAGCGCAGCTATCGCCGTGTAGACTGATGTGATTGCGGTACAAAAAAACGGAGGCCCGCTGGCCTCCGTTTTCATTTCTGCTTGAGCGTGTGCGGATTACTCCGCGACGACGTAGCCCATAATACGCTTCCAGCCGACCGGTTTTTTCTCGATATAAACGCCCTGGAGTTCAGGCGAGAAGCCCGGCAGCAGATTAATCCCCTCTTCCAGCGCCATGAAGTAACGTTGCACAGCGCCGCCCCACAGCTCGCCCGGCACGACACACAGAACGCCCGGCGGATACGGCAACGCACCTTCCGCCGCGATACGGCCTTCGGCTTCGCCGACAGGCACCAGTTCAATGTTGTCGCGGATAAACTCGTTATGAGCGTCCTGCGCGTTCATCACCACTTTCGGGAAACTCTTCTCGCGGAACATCTCTTTTTGCAGCTCTTTCACATCAAAACTGACGTACAGGTTATGCATTTCCTGGCACAACTGGCGGATGGTGTAGTTGCGGTATCTGTCTTCGTTTTTACGGTAAACGGTCGGCAACACTTCGCTCAGCGGCGCGTCTTCTTCGATGTACTGCTCGAAGCGAACCAGCTCTTCCACCAGCAGCTGCATTTTGGCCGGCGTTTCGGCTGGCGTCAGCAGGAAAAGGATCGAGTTGAGATCGCATTTCTCCGGCACGATGCCGTTCTCACGCAGGTAGTTCGCCAGGATCGTCGCGGGAATACCAAACTCGGTATATTTCCCGCTGGACGCATCAATGCCTGGCGTGGTCAGCAGCAGCTTGCAAGGATCAACAAAATACTGTTTTTCCGCGTAACCCGAGAAGGCATGCCAGCGCTCGCCCGGCACAAAATCGAAGAAACGCACATCGTTCGCCATTTCAGCGGTTTCATGATCCTGCCAGCGCTTTCCACCGACCACCGGCGGAACAAACGGCAGAATCATCGAACACTGATCGAGCAGCATTTTGCGGGTTTCGATACCCAGCTTCACGCACTCCATCCACATATGTTTACCGCTGCCACCGGCATGAATACGCGCGTTGACATCAAGCGCGGCAAAAAGCGGATAAAACGGGCTGGTTGAAGCGTGCATCATGAATGCGTTATTCAGCTTCTTATGGCTGCAATGACGCTTCTGGCCTTTGATATGATTGTCTTTTTTATGGATCTGCGACGTCTGCGAGAACCCGGCCTGCTGCTTATGCACGGACTGCGTGACGATAATGCCCGGATCGTTTTCGTTGAGCTCCAGCAACAGCGGTGAGCACTCTTTCATCATCGGGATGAATTGCTCATAACCGACCCATGCAGAATCAAACAGAATGTAGTCGCACAGATGCCCGATTTTATCGACCACCTGACGCGCGTTATACACGGTGCCGTCATACGTGCCGAGCTGGATAATCGCCAGGCGGAAAGGACGTTTTTCTCCAGCACGTTGCGGAGCCACTTCTTTGATTTGTTTGCGCAGATAAGCTTCATCGAAACAGGCCGCGTCGATGCCGCCGATAAAACCAAACGGATTGCGCGCGGTTTCGAGATACACCGGCGTCGCGCCTGCCTGAAGCAGTGCGCCGTGGTGGTTGGATTTATGGTTGTTACGGTCGAACAGCACCAGATCGTCGCGCGTCAGCAGCGCGTTGGTCACGACTTTGTTCGCGGCAGAAGTCCCGTTGAGAACAAAATAGGTTTTATCCGCGCTGAAGACTTTCGCCGCATACTTTTGCGCATCCTTCGCCGAGCCTTCGTGGATCAGTAAATCGCCCAGTTTGACGTCGGCGTTGCACATGTCGGAACGGAAAATGTTCGGGCCGTAAAAATCATAGAACTGACGCCCTGCCGGATGGCGACGGAAAAACTCACCGCCCTGATGCCCCGGACAGGCAAAGGTCGCGTTCTCCATCTCGACATACTTTTTCAGTGTGTCGAAAAACGGCGGGAACAAAGCTTCTTCATAGCCCTGCGCAGCCGATTCAATCTGCGCCGCATAGAACGCCTGATTGGCATCGGACAGCGTAATCACGCCTTTCAGCGACGGTAAAAACTCCGGCGCAATCTGCTCCGTTCCCTGCACTGCAACAAACGCGGGGATCCCGAATCCCAGCGTTTCTATCTCCGCCAGCCTGCCGTGATTCAGATCCCCGACAGAAATAATGATGGCCGCCACGTCGGCATAATCGGCACGACGCAGATCGACGACCAGGCGGGACGTCTGGAGATAAGGGGCGACAGAAGCGCTTGCTGCAAGTTTTAAGTGTTTCATTCAGACTCTCAAACGGTTAAGTAAGAGGGTGTGCCACAGGGCACGGCAATGAGCTGGTTCTTACGTCTTAAAGGTATAGTGCGCAGAGTCCAGCCCGGCAAATGACGTTGGCTTGAGCGCGAGGTCGAGTGCGATGAAACGATGCCCGAGGGGCAAAGTGGTGACAGATCGACGTTCAGGCCAGGCCACGTCTGATAGACAACAGTAAAATCAGAGGTGCGCTCTGTTTTTACTAATATCTAACAGCAGGCAAACGGTAGCCTTACCGCATGAAAGGATCTGCAAAAGGAGGAAAACTGAAATCGTGGTGTTTACAGCACCCGGAGATCATCATCAGATTTTTTCTGCACTTACGAAAAGCGCGATGTGATAAACCAGCCATGCCGCAACCCTCTTGAGCTGTCGCGTGAAAACGGGATCAGAGTTGTTTAATAAATCGGCGCAATAATGGCATCTTTTATTCCCCTGTTCAACCCTGAACATTGCGGGAAATTCTTACAGAATGCGACATCACAAAACGCGAAAATCCGCCCATCCCACCCTGTTTTGACGGACACTTTCCCGGTATCGTAAGTTAAATCGCCAAAATGCGGTAAAAAGCATCAGTCGGGTGACGAACGCCACCGTTGTTACAAAAAGCCGTTGACGACACATGCCCAATACGGTTTAATGCGCCCCGTTGCCCGGATAGCTCAGTCGGTAGAGCAAGGGATTGAAAATCCCTGTGTCCTTGGTTCGATTCCGAGTCCGGGCACCATCTTCAGAGCCTGTTCGTTAAGGGTTGAGATCCTTAACGGGCATGACATAAGTACCCGAAACGACGTCATGTGATAAATACGCTTATCGCATCGATTGTTGAACACTCGGGACTAAGAAGCCGGAGAGTGTTCTAGCACTCTCCGGCTTTCTCTCGTCCTTCCGATAAGAATTCTTACAGTTTCCGACCGGCAGTGTCAATCTTCTGTAAAGAAAACCCGCACTTTTTTGCTTTCAATCACTTATATTTAACTTAAGATTAATCTTATCGGCCAAAAACCTCTTCCAGGGCGACCCGCAGACTGTCCATATTGCCTTCAACGTATTCCAGCGTGACAGCCACACTTGAGTGTCCTAACAGTGTTTGAACCACTTTCAGATTACGGTCAGGGGATTTCATCATATCGGTCGCAATGGTATGCCTGAATCGGTGCGGAGTAATGACGCACTGGCACTCAGTCGAGAGCCGGCGAAAAAAACCGCGCAAGGGTTGATACGCCATCACATCAGTTAAGATATTCTTCCGCCCATCAAACCTGCTGGCATTAAATAGCATATCGCAGTGTGTTGCCCCACGCTCAGTCGCAGCCATCATTAGCCTTTCAAGTCTTGGCCGCAATAATCGGGTTATGGGAACACGGTGCTCACGGTGATTTTTGGATGCCTCCGGTCTTAAATTAATCCATCCCCCTTCCAGATAAACATCTTCCAGGCGAATGTTGAGCAGTTGATTCTGTCTCATCCCGGTATACCGAAGCGTGTCTACCACGCTCAGCCAAAACCAGGCTGGTCGCAGCGCCGAGCGTTGCTTATCCATCACACCCAAACTCTCCTCATGTTCCCTGGCCTCAAGCAGTAAATAAATCTTTTTTATCTCTGACTCCGAGAGCGTTTTTTTCCGTTTAATATCAGGTCTGGCAATCACGCCATTAAAGGGGTTATCTTTTAGGGTAATAAACTCTTGCTGCAGCGCATGATTATAAATTGCCCGCATGTGAGCGACTTTATTATTCCATGTTATGGATGACAGTCCCTGTTCATTTAAGACATGTCGCCGCCAGTTTAAGACTGTCAGTCTGTTGACCTGACCCGGTAGAACCTTATCACCCGTATAACGTATGAATGAATTGACAACTTTTCTGTAACTCCATTCAGTGGCAGGCCGTAATGTTTTACTGAAAAAATAATCCTGCAAGATATCGTCATAATTAATTAAATCCATTTCATTCTCCTTATTTCTCAAGCAAATAATTTGCAAAATCTATTTATTGGGTGACAACCACAGGCTGTCAGAAAGCACGACACCTTGCTTAAAGAGTTGTGAGGCCAAAATCATATAGCCAGACATTCGGGTAAACCGCCCCTCCCGGCTCTCATTCTCATATTTCCTGTAGATATATATTCCCTTCCCACTTTTTGAAAAATGCCGGTTCAATACTTCAAAACTCTTTTGAACCTCATCTTTATCCCCCTCCGTATTTCCCTGCCCCCCCAGGTACCGGTAAAAACAGTCCGGTGTCTGGATAAACACGTACTGCGCCATACCATGCAGCAGGCTATCCTGCGCATTCACACTTAATGACCCCGCCTCGATAGAATCAACCAGCCACGCCCAGAAATGTTCACCCGGGGTGAGCGCGGAGATATCCGCAGGCTGCAACGCTGCCACCGGCGGTGGGTCATCCTCCGGCAACACTGCATCGGGCGTATCCCCGCCGGTCATTTTATCCAGCAGTGTCAGCAATTCTCCCGGCGTCCCGCCCCCTGATTGCCCATCCGTTCCCTGTTCAGCATCACCTTCATCAGCTACCGGTTGGCCGAGCGCAGAGACCAGCTCTGAGGCCGGTTCGGGCAGAGGCCGAATGGCAGGCGCACTGCCTGACGACTGAGTTTTATTCTCATCGATTGCCATAGATACAATGGGGTTAACAGCAATTTCATTCGCGGGATGTTCGGCAGAAGCCGGAGGAGCACTCTGGGATAAGGTTTCAGAATTATTTGCGGCTAATTTTGCTGAAGGCTGGGAAGACGTGCCTTCAGCCAGCAACCCACATTTTTCACGAGCTGCACTCACGGCAGCATGGAGTATAGCGCCGGCAGACTTATGACCAGACAGGTAGGTCAGCAACATGTCCGTCAGTGCGGGCCAGCGGGCCACCCAGATAAGCCCCTCATAGGGTAGCAGTCGATAAGCTGAGGCGGCAGCACGAACTGTCGAGTCTGAATCCTGATCACAAAACCGCATACGCCACGGGGCATCAGGCTTCCCGAACCCCGGATGCCACCGGCGCCCGTCTTCATAGAAAGCCGCCATCTGCTGAAGACTGCCCAAATCATGCAGTAATGCGGACCAGAATATCGCCGTACACCAGGCCGCACTCTGTGCCGACTGCTCTTCTGGGGGCGCCCCTGGCGGCAGCATCCATCCCCGGGATAGCCTGACCGCGCAAACCGCCACGTCCAGTGCCTCATCCAGCATGCCGCCTTCGCGGGCATAGGGTCCGGATGTGGCAGCTGGCAGCTGCTGCAGACTGACCGCCAGCTGCTTAACGGGCTCCAGCCAGAACGCTTCCCATACCGCTTTGGAAAAAGGGCTGTTGTCCCATAATTGTTGCAGTGCCTGTTTCCTGGCCCGGGTGGCCAGAAGCGCGTCGGCGCTCTGCGGCGCGAACCATCCACCTGCTCCAAGGCTATCGGACACCTTAACCGGCGTCGGTGCCATCTCCCCTTTCTGGTTCTGAAATGCGCCTGCAATCCACTTTAGCATTGCCATCCCCTGCGTCAGTTATCGGTAAAGAGGCATTACGCTATGCTTTCCCCCTCCGCTGACAAGGGAGAACTGTTTATTCATTTGATCGATTAGTCACTTGATCTTTATTTTTTGGATTTGCATGCAGAATTTTTCCTGACCAGGCGTCCGGGAACGTGCCTGAATGGGACTTTTCCAAGAAAAGGGACCGCCATGAAATCGGATAACGTTCAGCTAACCCTGGTTGCCACAGGCTGGGGGCTAATCTGTTTAGCCCTCAGTGCATTCATCACCCGAAGAGGGATCACCCCTGACACACTGGTCGTGTTTGCTATCATCTGTTGTATGCCAGTGTTGTTCAGACCCTTGACCAAAGTGATGTTTTTTCTCAGGCCCGCCCCCTTTGTGTTGATGAAAAAACGACACAGGGTCTGGCTGCACCTCAACCCCTGGCTCTGCGTCGGCCAGCCGGGTCTCAGTGACATTAACGCCTACTGGCGAGCCCTGACGGACACGCTCCGTACCGGCCTGTCGTCGCCCCACGGCACTCTCATCCTGTCATCGCATCTTCTCAGTTGCCGAAGAATAAAACGGTTAGTACAACGTTTCCCGGCAGGGAACTACAGGCACCGCATCCTGAGCCGGCCCGTTGGCCGCATTGAGCGGACAGGCCTTCAGCTAGACACATTCCTCAAGGAATGGCGCTGGTATTCCCCCTCTGGGCGCTGCGGTGTGCTTGTGATACGTAAAAAAGACAAGAGGCAATAACGACGATGCTGTCCTGGAAACTCATGAAAGCCACCGAACGTGCCTGCAGGAACATCTGCGAGGAGGAGGAAGCTGCCTTTCATTACAACTACAAACTGAACCGCTTTCACCGTCTGGCATTGTGGACCGAGGGATTTATTGCCGGCTGGTTACAGGAGGCGGAATGCAGGCCACTGTCTGCGCATTTTCGTTTGCGATTCAGGTGGTTGCGGCGCTAAATGGCCCCGATTCAGGCAACGGGCCGACACCCATAATTAATTTGCAAAAGTGAATAAACAATTTCCCGTTAAATCTTTTAATCAACGTATTCATATTGGTTACATGAGCCGTGTCGATCTGAACGATCGAAATTGTCCGTTATACATAGGCCACTTGTCCGATTACTGTATTCACATCGGATACAAATGAATGAAACACATTCAATACAACGCGCTATTTCAACATCGGGAAAAACCATGAACCTTAACGTCACATCATTGCTTTCGCGCCTGACGCTGGAACAGGACGATAAGCTCAGTGCTTTACTCAGCGCTGCCGCGACGGAAAGTAAAAAGTCCGGGGATCCTCTGGCCGTCAGATTTAAGCCAGGTATCCGAGAATATGTCACACAGGCGTCGGCAAAATTGGGGGTCTCCGCCTCCGAGTTCATCAATATTTTAATAGAAGGAGTGGTACGGGAAACCCTCTCGCCCTTCCAGACCCGGGCAACACTGGTCGTCGAACGCTTTCAGTTGCTCATGGGGGCGCACGGGCTAAACGTTACCGATGTCGCCACACTGCTGTCCCCTTGGAATATCGGCCTTAGCGTTTTGGAAAACCGGGAGAGAACGATGGATTATCTGACTGCTCCGTTGCTTTCAGAGATGGCCGACTGGTTTGGGGTTAATAAGGGATGGTTGCAGGGCGAAGTCGTCACACCAGGCCCTGCGCCCGGTAATATTCCGGACTGGCATACGCTGGCATTGAGAATAAATAAAGAGATTAGGGCATTTTCTGGCATAGGCTTGCCTCAGATTATTTTACTCCGGGACAAACTTGCTCCGCCGGTTGATAAACGCAGTCATGAAACACTAATAGGTGTTTGCCTCATTACGGCAAGATTAAAAAATGGTGTCCCGCTGCGCATTGTCCAGTATCTGGGCGAACAAATACCTTATGGCGGACATGAAGAGCTTATTTCAGATTTTCTCGCTTATTGTGGCGTAATTGAAAGAAAAGGGTTGGCCAGAGTCGCCACGCGCACAACAGACACTACAACATTATCTCTCCTCTCATCAGGGAAAGTATTACCCATTATGGCGGTGGACAAAATATTTAATTCCACGGACTTATCTGAATGGCAAACAGAAGAATTACTGCCACTCAGATTTCCAGAAAAATATGCAACACAGGAGTGGTTAAAAACAATAGATGACATGCTCTGATTAATTAATCCGGTATCACGTAAACAAACAAAATTTTATTGGTGCGCAAGCATCAGGGAATTCTTTTGCCTAAAAATCCTAAACTGAACAGGAAAATATCATGATGAAAGCCACATTAATCTCACGCTGCCTGCTGCTTACTGGCCTGGCCTCCTCACTGCCGGCAGCCCACGCGGCCGGTACCTGGTTTGAAGCGCGTAATGATGCAATGGGTGGCACCGGTGTAGCCTCGTCCAAATACGGCGCGGCTCCGTTCCTGAACCCAGCCCTGCTGACAAAAGCGACGCCTTCTGATGACCTCAGCATTATCCTGCCGGCGATAGGGGCTCAGGTCAGTGACCCGGATAACCTGCAGGACGGCTTCGATAGCATTAAACATGCCTGGGACAATCTGGAAAATACCACCAGCACAGGCAACAGTGCTTCAGCAGCAGCCCAACTCAGAAAATCCCTGACCGATATATCCGACCACAGCGGTCAGGCGAATGCCGGCGTCGGTGCCGCCATTGCCGTACCGAACACTACCCTGCCTTTTGCTCTCGTCGTAAAAGGCTGGGGAGAGGCCAAAGCGCGTGCGGTGGTGAGCGACAGTGATCTGGCCTATCTCGATGCGGTCGGCTCAGGTCTCGTTCAACCGGATAGAACCGCGTTAAACAACCTGACCTCCCGGGCGGAAGGAGTGGCAGCACTGGTAAGCGAATACGGCATTGCCATGGCACATCAGTTCACCCTCGTTGATATTCCGGTTTCCGTTGGTATCACTCCTAAACTCCAGCGGGTTGATACCTGGAATTATAACGTGGCCATTAATAACTACAGCACCTCTGATTTTCACAGCGGCGACTGGAAGCGTTCAGAGAGCGGTGCCAACGTTGACCTGGGTTTCTCAGCTGACCTGACGCCGGCGTGGACCGTCGCCCTGGCGACGCAAAACCTCGTGGCCCGCAGTGTCGCTACCCGTGAAATCAACGGCACACAGGACAGCTTCAAAATCCGCCCACAGGCCACCGCAGGCACCGCATGGAGTAACGGGTTCGTGACCTTTGCGGCCGACGTCGATATGACCCCCGAAAGCGGATTCGCTTCCGATGAAAAAAGACAATATGCCGGCGTCGGTGCCGAGCTTAATGCCTGGTCGTGGGCGCAGCTGCGTGCCGGCTATCGCGCTGACATGCGCAACAGTGACAACAATGTCGTGACGGCAGGTATCGGCATTTCACCGTTCGACCTGGTTCACCTCGACCTGACCGGGATGGCCGGGACAGACCGAACCTACGGTGCTGTAGCGCAGCTCTCTGTCACCTTCTGATACTTACGGGCATGTTCAACATGCCCTTTCCCTTCACCGGAGAAAGACCATGACAATCGTGAAAAAAAACCATTTATCTTCAGTTCTTTTAATCAGCGTAATACTGAGCATCATGCTATTGATTTCTGCAAATGCCCGAGCATCAACAGCCCCTGGTGCGGTTAAAAACACATTAGAGGAAGCACCCAACACACAGGCTTGTGCGCACTGTGTTTCATATGATGTTTCTGTTTGGATGTTTACTCCGACGCGCCCCGATGCCCTCAGAAATGTCCTTCAATCGCTTAACGCCCTACCCGAGAGAGAGTCTGATGAGGTCGAGGGCCAACGGGTAATTTCGCCCGATAAAAGCGCTGTCACTGCTGACACTTTTCGACAGTCAGGAACACTTGAGCCTTTAGCGTTTTGGCATGCAATGTCATATTTCGGAGAACCATTGCCTTTGGAACTAGTGTCGTCTGCTGGAGCTTTCCGCGCGGTGCTCAATACGAACGTTGTCCCCGTGCACTTAAAGCCAACCTCTAAAACTTTCACTCAAAAACTCATGATTTTCTCGGACTACGCAGATTCATCTTTTCAGTATCAGACGTTGTTGAATTTCCAGCTTGCAGCAGGCTTGCCAATCGGTCCCGACAATGAGGCTCATGACGTAGCTCGCAGCAGCGGGCGAGTGCTGCTTAAAAATGGCAGCGCGGTTTTGAATATTAATCGCGTGGGGAAAAGCTACATGATCTGGCTGGTCCACCTCACGGACTCCCGCCTCTAAATTGGTCAGGGGCAAGCACTGCGTGCCCCGCTTCCTCCTATCAGAAATGGAGATATATCATGGCAATATTAAATAAACTTCAGCTCCCTTCCGCTCTTCTGGTCGCCGCGTGTGCACTGAATATGACGGCATGCAGCAACAGCGACCTGAACACGTTTACACAGCAGGTCAGTCAACTGCGCTCTACTCTGTCCCCCTCAACACCGCCTGCCAATGCAGAAAAATCACCTGAATGGGGTGAAATTACTAAAACATTGATTGTCCGGGCGGATGTCGATACCGCCGCCGTCAGGCTGAAGCGTTACTACCACTTCACATCGAGTGATGAAATTGCCGCTGCCGGTAACAGCGGTAAAGGAAACTCAGGCTGGGTGGCCAGCGCAATGTCTGAAGGCACGGACTGGAGCGCCCAACCAGGTTCTTACTACCGGATGAGCCGGGTATGGGGGAAAGACGATCACCTGACACTTGAAGTCAGCCGCGAAGGTGGGAGCAGCCAGGTTATAGCGACTTACCGATCAACAGACCCAACCCATCTTAAAGAAGCCTGGACGAAAAAACTCTGGGGGCAAATTGGCCCAGTGGCAGAAGGGACAATTCGTTAGGCATCTTTTATCCATCAGAATCGTTGTCCGGCTTTTCGGGCATATTTTCTGCTCAGGAGATTATCTGTATGCAATATCTGGAAACTAAGTTAAACGGCATAAATCGCCGTATTGCGGAAGCCAATGAAATTGTAAAAAAACGCCATCGCTCAGTTCAGCGTGCAGAACGTAATCTTGAACACGCACAAAATGAGGCTTACAGCCTCTTCTGCGAGCGGGATTCCATTTTAATTGAATCATGGGGAAACAAACCCAACTGGCCATCTATTTTTGACAGCGATGACAATGAAACGCATGTGATGCGGGAATACAAACTGGCCTGGATTGAACAAGCCGGGCTGAATTTGAATGGCGGTTACAACATCAATACGAAACAACGCGGGTTTGCGATCTCATTCTCTTCCAATTCCCCAACTGAGCTTCAGCAAAAGATACAATTGGTTAAATTCACTCTTGAATATCTCAAATCTGATGAAAGGGATGAGAAAGTCATGTCGGTATTCAATCTGGGAAGTGAAGATTGCGCCTGGTCATTTTTTAGCAACCGGAGCACAGGAAAGTTTGGCCTGGCGAAAGAGAGATGGGGCCATAGAGTTTCACAGACAGACTTCGACTCACTGCATGACTGCCTGAACCATATCCAGTCTCTTTCAGATACCGATATCATCCCGGAAAATACTCACCTCTCCATGCCTGCCATGAAGGGGGAAACACAATCATGAACGCACGTAAACCTGCAGCCAAATTGCAATTGGGGTTCTCTCCGCTGAGCAAAGCTATCAGGTTAGCAAAAATGCGCGACGACGGTGAGGGTCAGCGAGTCCTCGTCAGCAACGATAAGGGCAGCGACGTGACAAATGAGGCAGCACAACTGGTTTGGCAATTGGTTATGTCGGAGGGTGGCGAAATTAGTTGGGGGTTACCTGACGGCAGTCGGATGGTACTCAAAGCCGAAAAAAGGGAACAACCTCATGATTGAGACAACCAAATACCAAATCGAACTCATGCAGCACGCACTAGGCATCAACGAGAATCGCCGCGAACCATATCGGAATTATTTTCTCGCCAGCGGCGGTCACAATGCTAATGCTGATCTGGAATCTCTCCATACTGCTGGCCTGATGACATCCTTCGCCGCTCCCTCATTCTGCGCTGAGGGTGATGTGGTTTACCACGTTACAGACGCTGGCCGGGCTATCGCCTTTGCATCACTACCCGCACCTAAAACACCCACTCGCTACGAAGAGTACCTGCATGCGGATTGCGGTTATTCGTTTGCAGAGTTTCTGGGCATTGATGTGCCAGAAATTGAATACGGCTCTTGGTATCCGAATCGGGGCAAATTCCGGATGGTTTCCCGCAGAGCTACCGGGGAATGGTGCGATACACAAAAAGAGGCTAAATCCAGCTACAAAGAAGCACTCAAAGCCAACAAAACACTTCGGGAGACGGTATGACTGAGACATCCGATATAGCTGCGCTGCGTGAATTCTTGGAATGCGAAATCATTCCTAATGAGATTATGCGTAACTTTGCAAATAAGGTAATTAACCAGCTCGAAGCTGAACGTCAGCGTGCAGAAAACTTAGACATCAGCGAAACACAGGTGATTGCGGAACGTGACGCTGCGGAAGAGGCACTGAGCGATATGTACGAAGCCGCTACTGGTCAACGCCCCGAGTGGAGCAACATGTTCCAGTTTGCTGACGCTGTCGAAAAAGTTGGGGCAGTACGCCAACAGGCTGATGATGCAGAACGCGCAAACCGCAATCAATACCGTGATTTGACTGCGGGGCACGAAGTTCAAAAAGGTTTGCGGGCAGAAATCGCAGAGCTGAAAGCCAAACTGGCCAATCCCGTTGAGTTGCATAACGAGCGCTTTGACTATCAAGACCCTGATGAATACGAGCAGGGATATGTCCGTGGATATAACGCCTCTCGCCTAAATTCCATTGCTGATATAGAAAAGTCCGGTTTTACGGTCAAGGGGGCGTGATATGCAAAAAACACAGATGCAATTAGCAAATCGCGCATGGCGAAAAGCAACACGAGAACTTGGTTGGCACACTGGATGGCGTGGCAGTAAGAAAGAGTGGAAATCGTTTTGTCACTCCAATGCTCATACCACAGTGACTGATGGCGGTGAGTTTTTCGATAATCAGGAATCCGCGGATGAATCCGTAGCCGTCGAACTTTCTTATTGAGATTAGACGTGATTAGCGTGACCGTTACGTTAATTATTAGTTTTATCGCATCGATATTTGTTAGGAGAGACCACATGACTTTTTTTCAAAACGAAAAATGGTTCCGAATTTTGTTCTGGGTATGGGCTGCTATATTGTTCGCTGGCGTCCGGCTTATTCTTGCAGTACCGCTGCGAAACCAGTGGGGGCCTCAGCAGCTCACGGCTGCGTGTACTGCAAATCTTTGTAGCGTGCTCTCGTTTGTTGGGGTGATATTGCCCCTGATCCCTGAGCGAAAGCGGTTAGCAGCACTTGGCCTGATGCCATTTATGCGTTTTGCAAGCAGATACCTGGTGCTGTCTCACCTGATGGTGGTCGTCCTGGCGGCCTTTATCGCAGTGAGTATCGTTCTTGACTGGAGCATTCAGGTTCAGGGAAGTGGCCTGACGTTTTTTATCGTAAGTTGTTTTTTGTTATTCCGATTTACGGTTAAGAATTAATACTAAGCCAATATAAATAATATTCGTCAGGATTTAAATTCATAGAAAAGCCTCTGCAATGCAGAGGCTTCGTTTATGTTATGCAATATCTAAAACGCTTTTTAGACGATATGACCAGTTCCCCAACCAATGCGCCGGGGTATGCATTACTCGCCGGCGTTCACCGTTCAGGGCGTTCCCTGTCACAACCTCTCCGGGGATACCCTTCAGCGATAACTGGATATAAGCCATTCCGGACGCCACCGGATCGATATCGGTACAGGAAACCCACAGATGCCGTTCTGGATTAAATCCCTTTTCCATGACGACCTCCGCAATAGCCAGGAGCATCCCGGCTGAACCACAAGCCGGTTCGTAAACGGTGAAAAAAGGCTTATCGGCCAGCAAGCTGCCGATATCATCCAGTTGCATTTCCGCCATCATACGGGAAACGCAAAATGGCGTGTTATGGACCTTGAAGTTTGTTAGGTTCTGGTCAAGGATTAATCTGATGGATATGCAGTACAGATCAGGAGCCATTTCGTTCAACTGAAAAGGGGCTGGCATCATGCTGCTGGTATGGGCTTCCAGTGATTTTTGTTTATCCGGTGTATCTTGCCCTGGATTCCCAATAATCCTTCACGACACTATGGATAGTTGCAGGGAGGTCAACATTTTTCTGCGGCATCATCTGAGCCGGGGCAGTATCAGTTCTCATCATACGTGGCGTGCTGCAGGACAGGCACTCTATGACTACTTCAGTTTTCTTCAGGTACACAGTCTACAATGGAAGACTGTTTCACCGGCAATTGGCGTAAACCTAACCGACAGTTACCGTCTCTGGAGTTTCAGCCATGTCGGCCTTTCCCGAAACACGGTCAGCCAACGGCTGCATTTCATCTGCCAGTTTTATGAGTTTGCGCTTCAGCAAGGCTGGATAACTCATTTACCCTGGCACAACGAATCACGGGTCACAGTCAGATCGCCAACTTTTCTGGCTCATACGGAGGCTTCTAGCGGCAAGACAACCACAAGAAATGTGATGCCCCGTCGATGGCGGCAGCTTCCGACATTTCTGTCTTCCGAGCAAATTCACTCATTGATTACAACCACTCGTAATCCACACCACCGGATGCTGTTGTTGATGGCCCTGAACACTGGCCTTCGCCGCGAAGAGCTGGCCTCATTTCCCTTGGCGTATATATCGACGTCCTGTACACCATCAGCAGAAATACATGGCAATATTCGAATATCTCTTTCCCCAACTGATGGTTATGGGATGCGCACTAAAGGGATGAAACCCAGGGATATTTATATTAGCCAACTCTTTTATCGGAACATCTGCGACTATATCCGCCTTCGCCGATACGAACGAGCATCACTCTCACCTTCTTGCCAGCAAGCCCTATTCTTGAATCACAGCGGGTTACCCTACGCCGATGGCGGAAAACACCTAGACAGAGTTGTCAGAGAAATCGGGCACAAGGCAGGCATAGAGGTTAATACTCATATGCTCAGACACACCTGGGCAACTCATACGCTGTCCCTGCTTCAACAACAGCGAGATAAAAATCGTATCGAGCCAGTCGTGTTCATTCAGCAGCAACTGGGTCACAGCTCCATTAATACTACTATGCGTTATCTTCATCTAATTAACACACTCGCAGAGGATGCCATTTTGCAGTACAGCGATATCCTCAACATTGAAAGCGGAGACTAACGATATGGGACGGCGTAAACTGTTCACCCGAACTACGCTGACAGCAGCTAAATTCCTGTCTCGTGACATTCCTGCCGGAAACCCACTCCGCCCATCGGTTACCGTCGTCTCGTTTCCAGGAAATCCGACCACCAATAGGCATTATGATTTCGCCCCCTGGTATGGTGTAGGAATTGACAACATAACTGCGGGCTGGCAGCAACAAACTGAACGATTTCTTGCCGGGCTGGACAATGACGTCGCAGTCACAACAGTTGTTAATTACTGTTGTATTGGTGGGCGCAACTTTCTGGAGTTCATGGTACTAAGCAGCCAGACTGCCCAGCATGAACTAACACTAAACGATATCAGTCGAAACACGATAGATGGTTTTCTCTTTTTTCTTCGCCAGAAAAATATCTCAATGCTTAGTCAGCGAGCAATATATAGCGCCTGTCGTTCAGTGTTGACCGCTATAGGGCTACGAGGAAAAATAAACCTTACGCTTCGTGGGCGCCCTGATTTACTCACGTTTCCGCCCAACCCATTTCCAGGCTGTAACCGCCGTGCCCGTGGAGAGTCTCCCCTGACACGGCCTCAGCGACGAGCATTTGCCACAGCATTAAAATCCGCCGTCAGTCCGCTGATGACCCTATCGTCTTCTCCGGGTCCCGATTTACTCAGTTACGCGCTCCTGGTTATTGCCTTACACACTGGACGCAATACTACGCCATTGTTAGAGCTAACCCCAAGTTGCCTCATTCCCCATCCCCGGGAAGGTCTGATGTTTCTCCAGCTTAATAAGCGACGAGGTCACTCCGAAGACAAAGTGGTGATCCGACAGGAAGCGACTCAAGACGATACATCTTGGCCAGCAATACGGCTTACCGTTGCCCGGCTAATCAGGAACGTCATCAGGCTAACAGAACCACTTCGTGATGAAGCGCCTCCCCATCTGAAATCGTCTCTCTGGCTGTATCGGGTGCCAGCCGGTCCCACCAGTGGACAACTCACCACACTGACATCCTCAGTACTATTGCACCACACTGATAAACTGATAAAACACGCCAACCTTACTGATGATAACGGTAACTGGTTGCGACTGAATGTCAGCCGTTTGCGTAAAACGTTTATCAACAAGGTTTACGAGATCCTCGATGAAGATCTCATTGCAACCGCCGCAGCCGCTGGCAACAGTCCGCAGGTTACTGCACATAATTATCTCCGCCCACCGGAAAAGGCCAAACTCCGCTGGCAAAAGATGGGGCGCATACTGACAACTGAACTGCTCAGTGTCTCTCGTGAAAATTTAGCTCAGACACCTGCAGGTCGTTGTCGTGACCGCCGTAATGGAGAATACGCACCGACAACGACAGGAGCTCAGTGCTACTCTTTTCTCAACTGCCTACGCTGCCGCCACTATGTAGTTACGGCCGATGATCTACATCGAGTATTCAGTTTCTTCTGGCGAGTATTGTACGAACGTAACCGTGTAAGCAAACACTGCTGGAAGCAGTACTATGCCTATATTCCGCGCCTTATCGAACGGACCGTGATAATACCCGGGATACAGCATGGCATCTTTCGACAGTCTGACGTAGACCAGGCCCGTGAGGCTGCCCGGCATTCACCACATCCATTCTGGTCATATGAACGCCCGCTGGCCTGGCTGGAAAAACAATGAACATTCCACAGACAGCCCCTTTCCTTGGTCAATCTGACGTGCCAGGCAGCACAGTAGTATCTCGCATCCATATAAACGGAAATTGGATTACGCTAAGCCTGTACCAAGATGATGAGTGGCAATTCAACGACGCTCCAACCAACACAAGTCGGTTCCGGCGATATATTCGTTTTGCAAAAATTCCCACCGTTTTCCGGGCAACATTGAAGTACCTGTCATGGCACTGGTTATCTCACGGACGTGCGGGGAAGATTCGCCCAAGGCCAGGAACAGTGGCAGCTTTTATTCTAGAGATTCATTTTTTCCTGCACTGGCTCTCCGCTCAGAATATATGCACTCTGAACCAGGTCACTGTAGAGCTCTGTCTGACATGGGCCAGAGAACTTCAGCAATACCAAAGTATTAAAACAGGCAAGACGTTGAAGCCAGCAACGTTATCTCGCCGCCTAGCTGCGCTCGAAACACTGTTTGAACTGGGGCAGTTTGCCCCTGAACACATGATCCCACACCCATGGCCCGGTACATCTTCCCATCGGTTAGCCCGGATGAATAACAAAACTATCACGATGCATAAAACTCCTCTCATGCCTGATTTAGTTTTTACAGCATTGTTCCAGCACGCTTGGAAAAAAGTAAAACAGGCTGATGAATTACTTCGACACCGTGAGGCACTCCTGTATGCCAGCAAGTCTGTTGCAGATAAATGCCCCTCAACCCGAGCTATTGCACGCAATACCTGCCTGAAGACCCGAGGATGGAGCCACGGACTGACTTCGCTATATCAGGATCTGCATCATCTTGGAACTGCCTGTTACATTGTTATCGCAAGTCTATCCGGTTGTCGGAATCACGAACTGGCCTGGTTACAGACGGGTGCCTGTTACCGCATCCGACATGAAAACGGCGATATACTGTGGTGGATGCGTTCTCGCTCAACAAAAACCGGAGAAGGTCAGACTGAATGGATGATCCCTCCTGCTGCTGTAAGGGCGATCAGGGTGGCTGAAAGACTGGCAGCACCACTTCAAAAGGAGTTGCAAATAGAAATACGACAAAAAGAGCAGGCTAATCCGCACGACCCAGAGATCCTCGAAGCCAGACGCCATCAGGGAGCCATTTTTCTGGGAAGACATCCCCGCACAAGACAAGTCAGGACATTAGGCGGTGGGCAATGGAATTCACGTCTGAAAGCGTTTTGCCAGACTCACGAGATTCCATGGACGATCAGCACGCACCAGTTCCGACGTAAATTTGCGAACTATGCAGCGCAAAGTCAGTTCGGTGATCTTCGTTATCTCCGCGAACATTTTAAACATTGGTCAATGGACATGACGCTGAGATATGCCATGAGCGACCGACAGGAAATGACACTGTTAAGTGAAATAGAAGGTGACGTAGAAACGCTGAAAATAACGCTGATAGACAACTGGCTTCAGGCAGTAACACCTCTGGCCGGTGGTTATGGCAAAAATCTTATGCACTGGAGACAGACTACACCGTCTCATATTTTCCACAGCCACGAACATATGCTCCGTTCTATGGCCGAAAGTACATCTATCCGCAGCAATGGGCATGCATGGTGTACCGCTGATAATCGACGATGTTCAGGCAACTCTCCACAGAATATGCTGCGCTGTGGTAAATGTAGTAACGCGGTGATCGACTCTTCACACCTTTCTGTATACCAGCAGTTATATGACGACTTAAGTTCATTGAAAACCCGTGTCCATCACCCAATCGCATTGCATCATCTCTTTGAGGATATCAGGCACTGCAAGAGCGTGATGAAGTCTCTTGGTATTCCTCTCAGTGATGGGGACGATGATGAATCAACAACATAAACCAGCACATATCCGCCAACAGAAACTTCTGCAAATAATCCGCAGTCTAGTACTCAGGAAGCAAACACTTAGTATTTCCAGAGTGGCGCGTGAGGCTGGCATAAGCCCATCGCTGATTCACAATCATTACCCAGATATCGCGGCAAAAATCAGACAGATAACAGGTTACCCACCACAAAAATCCGAAAGTACGTTAAGGAAAAAACTTCACGACACAGAGACTCAAAATCGTGCGCTACGGGAAGAAATACACCATTTGCGTTTGCAGATATCACAACTATCTTCCATAAATGAAATGCTAAATAGCCAGCTTTGCAACGAACTTAATCCTAAAGGCAGGTAAATTGCTTACTCATTTACTCTTGTTAAGTTGCTACCCCCCTTCGCCCCAGTATTTTCGCCAACACTTATAAGAGGGTAGAACCTCGTTCCCCATAGCTAAAATGTCGGTCGGCAGCAATAGATTTAGTGTTGCAACTCATTCCCTTAGCATTGTTAATTGGATTTCAGCTCTCAATTCGTCAAAACGACAGTTGACCAACCTTTATTAACTAATGTAATTTAATTAAAAATCAATGGGAGTTATAGTTTACTGAGGAGAAAGTAAGTGATAACTAATATCGTACTAAATAACATTGCAAGTTACAAATCAAAAGCAGAGCTAAAAACAGACAAAAAGGTTAATATAATATATGGATTGAATGGTTCAGGGAAAAGTACTTTTTCTAATTATTTTTATGACCCTCAAAGCACAAAATACGAACACTGCTCTCACATCGGGGATTACGACACAATTCTTGTTTACAATCAAAAGTTCATTCAAGATAACTTTTATTCGAAAGACACTCTAAGCGGTATATTTAGTTTATCCAAGGAAAATAAAGAAGCAAAGGAGAAGGTAGAAGAGTTAACTCTAAAATTAGAAGAAATATCCAAACAGAAGCAACAGTTACGGAAAGATATAGTTAAACAACAATCTAATATCAGTGATGCGAAAGAAAAAGCGCAAAATAAAACATGGGAGATAAAAACCAGTTATACCGGTGGCGACCGAGTGCTTGAATTTTGTCTAAAAGGGAAAATGGGCAGCAAAGAATCTCTTTTCAATAATCTTTGCCTGATACCTATGCCTACATCCAAACCGTCCAAGACCATTGCAAACCTCAAAGATGAAGCTAATGCTATAGATGGTGATGCTGCAGTTAAACACTCAACCCTTAGCACATTTAACTCATTTATATTATCTCCAGAAGATACCCTTTCTTTGAATGAAATTATTGTAGGTAGTAATGACAGTCCAGTATCAAAACTTATCGGTAAGCTAAAAAATTCCGATTGGGTGAGCGACGGTCTAAAATATTTGGACCAAATTGATGGGCCTCAATGTCCATTCTGTCAGGCTGATACGATTACCGAACAACTAGCTAAAAATATTCGTGATTACTTTGATGAATCGTATCAAAATAGTATAATTGAAATTAAATCGATCCAAACGCGATATACTTCCATTGTTGAGAGTATTCCGAAGTTAGACGACTATAAAAATAGTCAATTTTCTAGTGGCTATCTAGCTCAGTTAAATGAATATCACGCCCAGTTATCAAAGGATGCAGAAGCAAATCTTGAGTTAATCAAGCAAAAAGTTTCTAACCCTAGCCTACAAGTTACATTACATGATATTTCCGCAACGGTGTCAGCATTTAATTTGGTTGTAGAGTCAATTAACAAGCTTATAGTTACACATAACTCCAAGATCGACAATTCAGCAAATGAATTAGCAAATATCAAAACTGATTTTTGGAAAATATTACGATATGAATATGATCAAACAATCAGTAACTTCAATGCCATTCAAAGTGAAGCAGAAAAAATAATAACTGAAAAAACAAAAGATGAAACTGCAAAAACAGAGCTAGAAAGGACAACAAATTCGGATAGAGTCGAACATCAAAAATCCACAGTTAATATTGATGAGGCGATAATTAATATCAACCAAGGTTTAACCGATATAGGAATTACAGATTTCTACATAGAAAAACATGAAGGTGACCTATATCGTTTAGTTCGCACTGACTCTCACTTAAAAATCTTCTCATCATTAAGTGAAGGTGAGAAAATGATCATCAGTTTATTATATTTTAGAGAGCTATTCAGAGGTAAACAAAGCGCAACTGAAGGTAACGTGAGAAAAATTGCAGTTATTGACGATCCTGTATCCAGTTTGTCACATATCTTTGTTTACAATATAGGCCAGTTACTCAAAAATGATTTTTTCAACTCAAAAGACATTGAGCAAGTATTCGTATTATCTCACAGTCTGTACTTTTTCTATGAACTTGCTGATGCAAATCATGATAGAAGGAAAGAGAGCCAAAGCTTATTCCGTTTTTCTAAAAACTCAAATGGCAGTTCAATTAGTTCAATAAAATATGATGAGATACAAAATGATTATCAATCATACTGGTCTGTAATTAATGATGATAAACAACCCCCAGCGTTGATCGCTAACTGTATGAGGAATGTAATTGAATATTTCTTTAACTTTGTACAGAAGGCAGATCTCAGTAATGTAATACAAAAACCTGAATTGAAAAATCCACGATTCCAGTCATTTTTACGTTACATCAATCGTGAGTCACATTCGTTAGGCCAGAATATCTTTGATTTCAAAGAGTTCAACTACGACGATTTTAAAGAGGGTTTGAGATTGCTCTTTGAACATACAGGTTATCCCGAACACTATAAAAAAATGTCTAAAATCAATAT